>ANAW01000082.1:0-56198 GCA_000340945.1 Nocardiopsis synnemataformans DSM 44143
TTCCGGCACAGGCCCGTGAGGGCGCCGGTGTCCCAGGCCAGAGTGGCGGGTTCGGTGGGGCCGAACAGGGAGGGGGCGCCCCCGGCCAGGGTCTCGGTGAGCAGTTCCACCGTCTGGCCCAGGACCAGGTTCGGATCGGCCGGGTGGTCGGCCTTGAGGGTGACCTGGAGTTGGTGGTCGGTCTCCTCCGGGGCCGGTTCGGTCCGCAGCGGGTAGTCGGCCACCGGGGTGCCGGGCGGGTCGGCGATCAGACCGTAGCGCTCGTCCCAGTGCAGCGGGCGGCCGGAGAACCCGTCGCGGAACCCGTCGCCGTCGGCCACCGCCCAGCGGGCCAGGGGCGCGGTCAGCAGGGTCGCCAGCGGTTCGGTGAGGCGCGAGTCCGGGGGCGTGACCAACTGAAGGGCACGGCCCTGGCGCGCGTGCGCGGCCACGGCGTCGGCCAGCCAGACCGAGACCGCAACGACGGGCCGGTCCTCGACCACGACGGCTGCCTCCTCGGTGAACGCGGCGACCACCGGGTGCCCGGTGTCCCGGACGGGCAGCCCGTCGAGTCGGGGCAGGTATCGCTCCGGCTGCCACACCAGTCCGCCGTACCACTCGACCAGGGTGTCGGCGAAGCGGCGCATCGCCTGCCGGGTGGTCGGGTCGGCCAGACCCGCCTCGGTGGTAAGGGCCTCCACCCACCAGGGCTGCGCGGGCAGAGTGTCGGGGAGCGTGGTGTCCAGGAGTCGTTCGGCCTCGGCCGACACCACGAGTCGTTGGGCGGCGTGCACCGCCGCGATCAGGTGCCCCGCCTCGTTGCGTAGCTGGACGAGCGCGCCGTCGGCGGCCAGACGCACGCGCAGTGACGGCCCGGCCGCGGCAAGGGCGCGCGTCAGCCCGGGGATGCCCGGCGGGTGCTCCAGGAGGGCGACCAGGGTGCGGTTCACGGGAAGACTCCTTCGAGAACGGATGCGGGGACGTGGCTGGTCCTACTCGGTGGCTCTGCCCTCGGCTTTCTCGCTCAGTTTCTCGTGGAGCCATTCGGAAATGTTTTCCTCGTTGCGAGAAAAGTACTTCAGGTTATTATTCGGGGTCGGGGTCTGCTCTTCAAATTCATCGTGAACTTGCCATATTCTGAAGCTCTTGGAGATCCTTGCTGCTTTGGAGTGAGATCCTTTGGGGAATTCTTCCTCCTCGTTCGTCTTCGGGCGACCCGATCCAGCTCTCGATGGCCTCGATGGATGTCAGGCCTTCCTTCTTCGCTTGGAGAAGCCGGCGCACCCACACACTCTTTGCGTTTCTTTCTTCTATGTCAGCCGACTCGAAACTCAGGAAGTTCGCTGCTTTCCCGTCCGTCGAAGCCCAGAGGTAGCCGATCGCATCTCCCTTTTTGTGTACCGGAACATACAGCACAGCTCCTTCTGTTAAACGGTCGAACCTCGGTTTCGATCCGGACCGCTCCAAGTGAAGGTCTTCCCATGCCTCTCCACGGGACATGGCATGTGCTGGGTCTGGTTGGTTGCTCTCCACGACGGCTCTCCTTGGCTTCAGGTTTCCTCTACCTCTGCTGTGAGGTCCCATGCCCCCGTGTCCGGATCTTGGACCGCATCAGTGAAAACGAGCTTCGTTCCCCGGGGGAGGATGATCTCCCTCTGTGTGGGATACAGGCTGTTCGTTCCCATCCAGAGTGCATTGTATCCTTCTGGTACATCGATCTGGAGTCGGTACTGGAACCTTGGATCGTTGAAAGCTGATTCCGCTCCAAGGGAACCTGACATGTAACCTTGTTCGGTGAAGTCCTCGCCGATGAGGTCTATGGGATCGTTGATCCCCTCGCTGGGGTCGAGCATGAAGTCGATTTTTTCGAGCCCGCGCTTCATGTCGATGCTTTCAGGCAGGGGGTTGCTGATGGCCTGGTCGAACAGGGCGGCGTTCTCCTCGATCGTTCTCCTGACCTCATTCGCGTTTGCATGCGTGGGCTCGGGTCCACCGAACCATTCATGGAGCCAGTCGCGAAAATAGTCCCCCCTGAGGTTGATGAGGTGTGTTGTCGCGTCATCCTTGTCATTCATTCGCGAGAAGGTGTTGTAATAATATGACTTCTGCGTGTAGCTTCTGGCGGCATGCTGTTGTTCGGGGGTCAGGTTGTCGAAGTGGTTTCCGAGGAATCTGTCCCCGTATGCCTGTCCTTCGTCGTTGGTGGAAAACCGGCGAACGCCGTTGCTGTCAACGCGTCCGGGGTAATCCGCTGTCGGATCCGGATGCGGGACTGGTGAGGGAGGTGGCGGTGCGCCTTCGCTGTTGTCAGTACCGGAGGCGCTGTTGTCCTCGGTTCCTTCCCCGGGGTGTCCACCTCCGTCCGGATCTGCGGGGTAGGTGCCCTGTCCATTGCCCTGGTCTTCACCTTGGTCATAGGACGGAGTGCTGGGGGTCCCACTGCCGCTGCCGTCATCACTACCACCGTCGGACGCTGCGGGAATGGGATCACTGTCGTTATCCTCGGTCAAGGAGTTGTCTGAAGCAGGGTCACTGTTGTCATCAGGGACGGTGACCGGGATTGTGGGGCTCTCCTGCTCCGAGGTGGAGCCGTCGTCGATCGGGGAGGTCGCCCAGGGCTCACGAGAGGTGTCGGCGCCGCTGTCCGAGGTGCCGTCGCGCAGGTCTTGGGCGGTCGGGTCGCTGGTCTCGCTCGGCGCATCGGCCTCGCCCCCCACCGGGGCGCCCTCGCTACTCGAGGCCGTTCCGTCCCCGCTCGGGAAGGGAGCGTCTCCCATGGGAGCGGTAGGGGTCTCCGGTGCCGGAGGAACTACCGGAGGCGGGGAGCCGTTCGGTGTTCCCTCGGTGCTGGGAGCTTCACCGAGCTGGCTCTCCAGACCGGCCAAGGACTCGTGCATCCCGCTGACAGCGTTGCCCGGGTCGGGCTGACCCCCTGTGGGAGCGGTGGCGGCCATGCCCACGGTGTCGGTACCGCGGAGCCCGTTACCGGCTCCGTTCGCGCCGTTGGCGCTGTGGCCGCCGTCAGAGGAGCCGTCGCCGTCCGGGCCCGATCCCGACCCCAGGTCGGGGCCGTCGAGGAAGACCCTGCCCCAGCCCAGGGGAAGGGCCATGAGCGCGACGTTTCCGGCTCCGTTCACGAGGGTGTACTCCGGTCTGCCCTCCCACTCGCTCACCGGAACGATGGCGTCGCCGTACGCCTGCCACGCCTCCTTCGCGTTGTGGTACTGCGCGTCCAGGCTGTCCGGCGCGACCCACTCACCCTGCCCGTCCGAACCCACCAGCGCCCAGAAGCTGTCCTTGGCCTCCTCCCAGTTCGTGAAGAGGTTCTGACCGTGCTCGGTACCGAAGGGATAGGCGAAACGGCCGTCCCGGTACAGCCCAGTGGTCACTCCCAGACCGACCACCGCGCCGACGGCGATGTCGCCCAGACCCCAGAACACGTTCTCCAGGGCGCCGGGAGGCTCGTCGACCGCTGAGCCCCAGGGGTTGGCCTGGTCGACGGGGGCCGAGGCCGTGCCGTACACCTGCCAGGTGCGGTCACCGCCGCTGGAGGTCTGGTCGTGGTTGGCCTTGTCGCTGTGGCCGGTGAAGAAGGTACCGCCGTAGTGCTGGCCGATCGCGTTGGCGCAGGCGCGTTCGGCCTCCTGGTACTCGTGGACGGCCGCGGCGACCCGGTTGTTCAGGTCGTTGTTGCGCTCGCGCTCATCCTCGTCCTCCAACCACTCCCTGTCCCAGCCCACGTCGGCGCGGAAGGCCTCGGCCTCCGACTTGAGGCCGCTCAGGCGGGACTTGAGCTCGCGCGTGGTCTCGGCGAAGGTCTCCAGCGCGCTGGCGGCGTCCCTGACCCCGGACGCGACGGCGGACCCGTCGGAGGAGACCGGGTCCAAGGCGCTGAGCAGGGTGTCGGCCTCCGGTGCCACGTAGATACTGGTGAGGGAGGCCCAGGTGGAGGTGATGCCCTCTCCGGACTCCTCGATGGCCTCGCCGACGGCGCGCAGCCGTCCGGCGGCCTCGTCGAGCTCGTCGGGGTCGACGTTGGGGATGGGGACCAGACCGGGGACGATCCCGCCGTCTCCGGCGGGCGCGCACGACTCTGTGGAGAAGGAGGTGAATTCCATGGGGCCTTCGGGGGTGGGGGCGGGGAAGGGCGGCGAGCCCGAGGGGCGTCAGGAGGGAGAGGGATAGGAAAGGGGCACGCTCGGGTCGCGGCGCCTTACCCGGCGCACCGGTGTGCCCGGGGGAGCACCCGGGCGGGAGGGTCAGTGCGGCTGGATCGCGGGAGGGTCGGGCACCGTTCCCGCGTTCGCCTGGGCGTTCTCGGCCATCTCCAGGTTGCCGTTCGCGTAGTGCATCGTGGCCTCGCCCGCGCCCCCGGTGGCGCTCGCGCTCAGGGTGATCATCTCCCCGACGATGCCGAGGAAGTGCGTGCCGAACTCCCCGAGCGCGATGCTGATGGGGATGCTCGAAGCCGCGGAGTTCACCTCCTCCAGACGCGCGCCGAGGTCGGTGTACTCCCCGGACAGCCCGGTGGTGCCCTCCTCGTCACCGATGAGACCGGAGACGTTGCTCAGGACTCCGTTGACCTCGGACATCTGGATGTTCCACGCGGACATGTGGGGGCTCCTTCTCCGTCGGGGGCGGTGGAGGACGGTGGCGGACCGCATGTCTGGTGTCCGCGCACTCACCGAGAGTTCCACAGGGGTGGGACGTTTTCCAATCCTTCGCCCGGTTTCCGAAGAGTGGTCCTGTGTGGTGTGGATGTGCGCGTATGGGCAGGTGGCGCGGAAGACCGGCAGGGCTGGCCCGGGGAGGTGCGTGAGCGCGGGTGGCGCACGTCACTTTCGGGGCGTGTGCAGGAGAGTGGCAGCATTCGGAATGTGTGCAGGTCACATGGGTGTGCCTGAGTGATGGGGGAGATGACCAGAAGCGGTCACACCCCGCTGTCTGATGTCGGAACGCTGAGAACAGCGACGGCGTTTTGGTTTGGTGTTCGGAACGAGCTCTGCTGAGGGGGAGGAACTGGTAGACGCGGGTGGCTTCGTGAACGTCGTTGGAGACCAGACAGCTTTTCGTGCAAGGCCATCTCCTGCTCACCCGCGGTCCGAACTGGGGCACTCTCCTCCCGCTCCGGTGTCCTCGGTGGCCTCTATGCTGGACGGGCAGTCAGGCGGGGCAGAACTGGAGAGGGAGCGGCCGGATGGCGAACCGATGGTGGGGCAAACCCTCGGAGTTCCGCTGGGAGCAGTCGGCCCTGGACCACATCCGCGAGTACTTCCCCGATCGGGAGCCCTACCGCGCCTGGCAGGGCATGTCCTTCACCGCGCGCAACAACCGCGTCCGCGAGTGCGACCTGTTCGCCGTCACCCCCACCGGCGCCTTCCTCGTCGAGATCAAGAGCCACCCGGGGCGCGCCACCAACCGTGGCGGTGAGTGGACCTTCACCAACGGCCACCGCCGGACCATCACCAACCCGCTGCACCTGACCGAGCAGAAGGCCAAGGAGCTCAAGGACCGCCTCCAGTGGGCGGCCAGGAAACTGGGCCTGCCCGACAACGTGCGGATCCCCTTCATCAAGGCCGCGGTCTTCCTCTCCGCCGACGACCTGCGCTGTGACTTCGACGAGGTGCAGCTGGCGGAGGTCTACGGCCGGGAGGGGTTGGAGGACCAGACCGGCCTGGACGGCGTCTGGAGCGGCCTGCTCGGCCGCCCCCACACCACGGTCAGCCCGGGTTTCCTCAAGAACGTCTCCCTCCTGATGGAGACGATCGGTGTCCAGTCGCTGGACCGCGCGCTGAAACTGGGCGAGTACACCCTGGAGAAGCGGTCCTTCGACAGCGGACCCACCTGGACCGACTACCGGGCCCGGCACCAGCAGCTGGGCAGCAGCAGCCGGGTGCGCCTCTACCACTACGGCGAGGCCCCGAGCGAAGACGACCGCCGTTCAGTCGAGCGGGCGGCCAAGCGCGAGTACATGTCCCTGGAGGGCATCTCCCACGAGGGAATCGTCAAGGCCGAGTACTTCGGGGTCGTCGACCAGGTCGGTCCGGGCATCGCCTTCCGGCACCAGTCCTCCTGGACGCGGCTGGACCACTTCATGGCCGAGCACGGGGACGACCTCGAGATCGACACCCGGATGGAGATGGTCCGCCAACTGGCCGAGGCGGTCAACCACGCCCACCGCAACCGCCTCTTCCACCGGGCCCTGGCCGCGCGCAGCGTGTGGGTGGAGCTGGACGGCTCCTTCCCACGGCTGTACATCGCCGACTGGCAGGTGGCCTCCCGTGAGAGCCTGCGCCTGCGCAGCGGAGGCCACACACGCCACACCTCCGATGGCGGGGCCGCGACGGAGCGCCTGGTGCCCGCGACGGAGCATCTGGAGGCCGCGCTGGGCGAGCGCGCCCTGGCCGCGCACGTCGAGGCGGCCGCCCAGGCCTATCTGGCACCGGAGTTCCCCGATTACGGGGGCAGGGCCGCACCCCAGGACATCTTCGGCCTCGGCGCGCTCACCTACCTCGTCTTCACCGGCCAGCCGCCGGGACGCAACCGCCGCGAGATGAGCCGACAGATCCAGGAACACGGCTGCCTCACCCCGGCCGCGGTGAGCGACGACGTCATCCCCCAGTTGGACACGCTCGTTCGCGAGGCCACCCGCCGTTCCCCCGGTGACCGCCTGTCGACGGTTCAGGCCTTCCTGCGCATGCTGGACCAGGTCGAGGAGTATCTGACCCAGCCCGAGGTCAAGACCGACCCGCTCACCGCACGACCCGGTGACGAGACCGAACAGGGGTGGAGGGTCCGGGAGGTACTGGGCAAGGGCGCCACGGCGCGCGCCCTGCTCATGAGCGGGCCGAAGGGCGTGGAGGTCGTCCACAAGGTCGCCCTCAACTCCGGTTCGGCGGCCGCCGCGCTGCGGGGGGAGGCCCAGACACTGCGGATCGTCGGTTCCGGTCCCAGGATCGTGGCCCTGGCCTCCGCCGGAGCGGACCAGGAAACGGGTGTGCGCGAGATCGGCGAGCGCACCGTCCTTCCCCTGCAACACGCGGGGGAGAGCACGCTCGCGGACTACCTGTCCCGCCAGGGGGCGCTGGGCACCGGTGAGCTGCTCCGGTTCGGGCAGCACCTGTTCGACGCGGTCGAGCACCTGGAGAGCAAGAAGGTCTTCCACCGCGACATCAAGCCGGCCAACCTCGGTGTCCAGGAGCCGCCCAAGCAGGGCCGTGCCCTGGTGCTCTTCGACTTCTCCCTGTCCAGGACAGCCTTGGAGAACACCGCCGCGGGCACCCGCGGCTACCTCGATCCGTTCCTGGGACCCGACCGCCCCTACGACGAGTTCGCCGAACGCTACGCCCTGGCCGTGACCCTGCACGAGATGGCCACCGGAGAACTCCCCGTGTGGGACGACGACGGGGTCGGCCCGGAGTTCCTGGCCGACGACGTCGAGCTTCCGCAACTCTCCGGCGACGCCTTCCCCGAGCAGAACCGGACCCTCCTGGTCTCCTTCTTCCACCGCGCGCTGCACCGGCGGGTGGAGAGGCGCTTCGCCACGCTCCAAGACATGCGCAGTGCCTGGGAGGCGGCCCTCTACGCGGCCTCTCCGGTGGCCGAGGCCGTGGTCGAGAACGAGGAGACCCGCCGACGCAACGCCGAGAGCGCGGACCTGAACACGCCGTTGCACCTGGCCGGGCTCACTCCGCTCGCACTGGACACCGCCACCCGGGTGCTCAAGTGCGAGACGGTGGGCGACCTGCTCACCAGACCCGTCCGGGAACTCCACCGCCTGCGCGGTGTCTCCCTGCCCACCCGCAACGAACTGGTCAAAGCGGTCACCGACTGGCGCAAGCGCCTGGACGTGGCCGAGTACGCGGTCGCCACACGGTCCAAGCTGCCCCGCGGCGCTGACGGTGACGACAAGAGGAAGGCCACCCTCGACCAGGTGATCCGCCAGTTCATCCCGGCCTCCACCGAGGCCAACGGGCAGTGGGTGCGGGCGGTGCGCGAACTGCTCGGCATCCCCGAGAAGGCCGCGGCCCGCACCGGCTGGTGGCCCACCCATCGCAGGGTCGCCGAGCGGGTGGGGCTTCCCCAGGAACTCGTGGACCGGGATCTGCAACACGCCGTCACCTACTGGTCCAAGAGCGCCTCACTCCTGAGCTCGATCCGCGACGACGTGGTGGAGATCCTCGCCCGCAACGGCCGTGTCCGCGAGGTCGGACAGATCGCCGCGGAACTGCTCACCCTGCGCGGCACCTCGCTGGAGGGGGACGCCCGCGCCGCCTACGCGATGGCGGCGGTGCGCGTGGCGGTGGAGTGCGAGGAGCGCCGCACCGACCAGAGGTTCGTCGTGCGCCGCTACGACCGCAAGGTGCTGGTCGCACAGGTCATCGATGACGACCCCTCCGTCCCAGTGGAGGGTGAGCTGTTCGACTACGCCGAAGCACTTGCTCGCCGTGCGGACGAACTGGTCCGCGTCCGGCCCGGGGAGCCCCTGCCCACTCCTGCCACGGTCCAGCAGGCGCTGCGCGCCGTCACTCCGCCCGAGGGTATGGAGCCCCTGACCGACACCGACCTGGTGCAGTTGGCCGCGGTGGCCTCCAGCCGTGCCGAGTTCACGCCCCGGCTGGAGCTCTACCCGGTCGACCTGGACCTGGAGCGGGCGCTCCAGCTCACCCAGGCCGTCGGTTACCTGGGCGCGCCCGGTATCACCCCGCAACAGGTACGCGACCGGGTGAGGGCGCGCTTCCCCGCGCTCGAAGCCCCCGGGGACGGGCAGCTGTGGAACCTGCTGGTCGGCAGGTATCCCAAACTCCGCAAGCGCGAACACCAGGGCACCGCCTACTGGTACCTGGAGCCGGAGCTGACCACGTACCAGCCCTCCACGCACACGGGGCCGCACCATGCTCCGGGGCAGCTCGACGCCGCCTCCGCCCGAGCCTGGCAGCAGTTGGAGGCCTCGGTGGGAAGCGGGGGTTTCCGTGCGCTCAAGACGTGGATGCCCGACACCGAGCGCAGCGCTGAAGCCCTTGCCCGCACTCCCGGGGTGGTGCCCTTCGACGTCTCCGCCGAGTTCGTCGCGGTCGTCGACGAGGTACTGGGCGAGATCGGCGGCGGCCTGGACTGGGACGTCCTGGTCGAGGCCGACAACAGCCGTCCCGCGGCCTTCGAACGTATGCTGAGCGACGTCTTCGAACGGCTCGGCCACCGGGTGCGTTCGGCGGGGTCTGGCGAGGACGCGGTGGTGCTGCTGTACCGGGCGACCCCCCTTGCACGCTACGCGCCGGGTCGCGCTCTGTTGGGCGCCCTCGTCCAGGAGGCACGTGAGGCGGGCACCAGCCCGTACGGACTGTGGCTGCTGTGCCCGATGCGCGGCCCCCAGGGGCCCGCGACCCTGGACGGCCACCCGGCGGGGATCATCAGCGACGTTGAACAGGTGCTGCTGCCGAAGGGCTTCGCGGCACCGGAGGCCGCAGCGGTTTCCTGATCCTCTCCGGTGGTCCTGTTCCCCTGTCCTCCTGGGCAGAGGAACAGGACCACCGTCGTCACGGCCGGGCCGTGCCGGAGAACGTTCATGACGGTGGCCCGTACCGGGAGGGAACAGGGCGGATGGAGAAGTCGGAACCCGAGGTCGAGGAGACCGCTCCGGTCAAGCCTCTGCCCCCGGGTGTGCGAGCCGTCGTTCGTTACCGTGGGCGTCGTCCTGTCGGGCGCTCGGGGCAGCTCCGGTTTCCTCGGGTCGTCCTGGTGGCCAGGGACCCCGCTCCGGATCTCTCACCGCCTGCTCACCTCGACCAGGGTGACCTGGCCTGGCTGCTGGACAGTCCCTCCAGGAAGTGGGACACCGTACGCAAACGGTGGGGCGAGCGGACCGACGAGATCGTCGACGAGTTGATCCGCTGCGGGGTCATCACCAAGGAGGTCCACGCCGACGAGGACCATCTGCGCCTGAAGGAGCCGATCAGGATCCGGCTCACGGACGCGTGGGCCGCGGTGTCCAAGGAGAAACGCCGAGACCTGCTCGGCCGCGATGACCCCGCGCAGGTCCGTCTCGACCTGCTTGACCTGCTCAAGGATGTGGACGAGCTCAGGGGTGAGTACGAGCTGCTGCGCCAGCAGGACAACGGATCCGTCCCACCGAAGAGCGCTACGGGTACCGCGCACTGGCAGACCTACGAGTTCGCACTGCGTGCCGCGCACCAGTGGTGGACTCGTAAGAAGAAGGACCGCCTGCCGCTGCGAAGGGAACTCCTCTCCATTTCACACGGCAGTTCCAGAGGGACGAAGGAGGACTGGTCCCGGTCCCGCGAGCTGGCGTTCGAGAACCTCTTCGACTGCTACATCACGAGACTGGTTGAGGTCCCTGACCACGAGATCCGGGTGAAGGGACCACTGATCTGGCACAAGGATGAGGACAAGAGCGACGACAAGGGCGAGGACAAGGTCGTCGACGCGATCAAAGCCGACCCGTGGGCGGGCCTGCCCTCGAAAGGGGTACAGAAGACCGGCCGCCTCGAACTGGTGGACCCGGTCGGGGTGTTCGTCCTGGAGAACAGCGACACCTTCCACCGGGTCTGCCAGATCCCCGAGATCGTGGACAGGTGGATCTGCGTGTGGGGCTCGGGGTACACCAGTCCGGACCTGATGGGCTTCCTCAGGCTGCTGTCCCCACTACCGATCGCGGTGTGGGGTGACATCGACGCCCACGGCATCGAGATCGTCGCCAACCTGAGTCGAGGGCTGGGCGCACAGGTGTACCCCGTCGCGATGACTGCGGAGGCCTGGCTCAAGGGCCCCCACCGTCGCAAGCTCAAGCCCGGGCGGCGTGACGAGGACGCTCGCAAGGCCGCCCGTCTCGTGAAGCGGGTCCCCGGGGAGCTGCGCCCGGTGACGGAGCTCATCGCCACCCACCCGGAGTTCGCCGGGCTGGGCCTGGAACAGCAGGCCCAGCACGACGACGTACTTCCCGAACTGCCTGATCTTCTGGCGCGGGTGCTCGACTCAGTCCAGCAAGGAGCGGCCTGACCGGAGCCAGAAGGCGGTGCGGTCGACGTGCTTCCCGTCCTGGTCCGATCCCCAGGAACGGGTGGGCCGGTTGTAGGTCTCCTGGTCGTCCCGGTGGCTGAACCAGAGGACCTGCCCACAGGAGCGGACCGCGTCGTGGATGACGCTGTCCTGGCATGTGCCCAGGATCGTCACCCGCTGTTCGACGGCGACCCTGTGCAGGGCTTCGAGGATGTCCTTGCGGTTTTCGTCGCCCAGGCTGTTACCCAGCTCGTCCAGGACGAGAACCCGGCCGGGGATGTCACTGTCGGCCAGGAGCGCCGCCAGCACCAGCTGGATCGCGAACACCTTGATCTGCGCGCCGTTGGCCGGCTGTTTGTAGGAGACGAACCCACCGTGGGGTGAACGCCTCCACTTCGGAGTCACGTGGGTCTTCCAGTCCGCCCCGGTCTCGGCCGGGGTCTGGACGGTGTAGTCGATCCGGGCCCCGTGACCTCCGTCCCGGTTGAGGTCGAGCGCGTTGAACTGGTCGCTGATCTTACGCAGCACCCGCTTGACGGAATCGGCCACCGACGCACGCAGCGCCTCCAGGTCGACGGAGAGCCCCTCGATCTCCTTCCGGGACTCGTGGAGGGTGCGTTCACGCTCGGCGCGGTTGCGGTCGATGCGCTCCTTGAGAATGGTGTCGTGGTCCCGCTGGCCGTCCAGCAGGTCGGCCAGCGGGCGGATCACGGCGAGGAAGGATTCCCGGTCGGCTCCGGCGTCGGGGAAGGCGTCAGCCCCCATCTTCGTGGCCTTCATCAAGGGGAGGAGCTCGTCGGAAACGCTGTCCTGGTCCGGGGACACCGCCTGGTGGGCACGGCCGAACGACGTCAGGGACTGTTCACGCCAGTGGGTCGAGGAACGGGTCTGTTCCCGGGGAGACAGCTGGAACACACGGTGGTTCGCGCTCGCGTGGGCTTTGTCGGTGTCAGCCTCCGTTGACCAGGCCCGACACCATGTCTCATAGCCGATGTCGTGCAGGGTCGTTTCGGTGCTCTTGGCCTGGCTGCGCTGCTGCTGTACGGCGTTGTCCTCGGCCTTGGACCTTTCCTTGGCGACTTCCACCAGGGCTTGGTGGTTGTCGCGCTCGCTTTCCGCGTTGCTGAGCTTTTCCCGTGCGCTCTCCCGTTGTTCGTGGCAGGCCTGGAGCGCTACCGTGGCTTCGGCGAGAAGCTGCTTCGCCGCCTTCAGATCTTCCTTGCACCTCCTGAGCGCTTCGGCGGCCTTGGCGGTGTCCAGGCGTTCCTGCGCCTGGTTCAGCGCGAGCCGGGTGTGTTCGACCGCCTCCGCCGCGGTGCCCATCGCCGCCTCGGCCATGTCGAGGTCGTGCTGAGCCGCGGCTATCCGGGTGTCGCGGCCGGTGACCGGATCCGCGAACCCACCCAGAACCCACTCGTCCAGGCCCGTGTCGTGGGATCGGTCGGGGGTGTCCGCGTACACATACCTGTCGTGGATCGCGTGCAGGAAGCCGGAGAGGGCAGCGGGCGCGGTGACCCCCTCGGGCAGAGGTGGGATGTCGCCGGAGCCCTCGCCGCCGTCGGATGCGTTGGGAAGGCACACCACCGACACCCCCGACAACTGCGGCTGGTCGGCCAGGAGGCGCAGCACACGCTCACCTTCGGTGGAGGAAACCGCGACCGTGTCGCGGAACCGCCACAGGTGGGCCTCCCACATCGGGCGGACGGCTTCGGAGAGCGTGATCGCGTCCAGGACGCTGAACGCCTTGACACCGTGGGTGTCCAGGGTTCGGATCGCCGCACCGGTGATCCCGTCGTGCCCGGCGGTCACCAGTTCCAGACGCTCCTGAGCCTTCTGGAACGCCGTCTGGCTCTGTGTGTGCCGCACGGTCGCGGTCGTCAGCGCCATGCGGGCTTCTTCGGCCTCACGTTCGCGCTGTCCTACGGGGACACCGTCGTCACCGTCGGCCGCGAGGAGCAGTTCATCTCTGCGCTTGACGAGCTCGTTCACGTAGGTTCGACGACTGCCCACGGCCTGGCTCTGCTCGGTGTGCGCGTTATCCAGCTTCTGGTGAACCTCCTTCGCCGCACGGACAGCGCCGTCCAGGTTGGTGTTCTTCGTCAGCTCCTGCAACCGTCCCCGAGCCCTCTTGGCACGGATCTCCGCCTCTTTAAGGAGTTCCCGGTGGTGCTGGAGGCGTGTGGCCACACGGTCGTGCTCCTGTTTCTTCTCGATCACCCCCTTGGCCAGGTGCAGGATCCAGCTCTCCTTGCTGGCCTCCAGCGCTTCGCGGGCCTGGTTGCGGCGCGCCACCGCGGCCAGGTGCGCTTCCTCGACACCCCTGCTGTTCTGGTCCTCGGCCTCCAGCTGGCGAAGCTTGCCCTCCTTGACATCGCAGTCGCGGCGGAGCTTCACCTCGTCGTTCGTGAGGTGTTCGCGGCCGGTCAGGGCGATGAGGGCCTCACCGATCGCCTCGGGTGACATCGAGGTCATCTGCTGGGAGAGCAGGGAGGGCACCGTCTGGCGCATGGGGGTGTCGAGGTAGGCCAGGCAGCGCGGAGCGTCGCCGTAGAGGACGGAGCTCATGGCGCGTGATCCCAGCGTCCTGCCGGGGAGCTGATCCCATAGATCGTCCCCCTGGAGGGCCCGATCCTCGTCTGTGTCGGCCTGCGCCACGTGCAGGCCCTCGGTCCAGCGCACGCGGATGTAGGGAGGCCGACTGGCGACACGCATCCACACGGTCAGCGGGTCCCCGTCATCAGGCTTCGCGAACACGCCCGCGATGTACCCGTGGTCGATGGCGGACCCCGCGCCCTCGCTCCCCGCCGACTCGGGGTTGAACAGCAGTTTCGCCGCGTCCCGGCCGTCGTTCTCCAACCGCCACTGGGGGTCGGCCAACAGAAGCGCGACCGCGCTGAGGAAGGTGGTCTTTCCCGAGCCGTTGGAGTCGCCCTTGGGGCCCTGCCCGGAGACGGCCACGAACGAGGACGGAACGATGGGCACCGGATGGGTGGTGAGACGGCCGATGTCGAAGGTCTGCACCGCCACCAGGCGTCGGGGACCGACGAGGCCGCTTCTGCCGGTGTCCGGGATGTCGGTGTCATCCGCGATGTCGGGGAGTGCCGACTCCTGGGCGTTGAGCAGTGTCATGTGTGGTCCCGCCTTGTGCTCTCGTTCTCGGTGCTTTCCCCCGGGGCCGAACGGGAGAGGGATACCTTCGGCGGCGCCGCGCCGTCCTCGGCCAGACCGCGGCTGAGCCTGCCGCGCACGATCTGTGCCATGGCGCTCTTCGGCGCGGCGACCAGGACGAGCTGGTCCCACAGCCTTCGGGCCGCGGCCGGGGAGAGCCGTGCCAGTTGGGGGCCGGGAAGGACGCCCCCGCGTGTACGGCGGATCAGACGCCGTTGTTGGAGGTTGCGCAGGATGCCGTCCACCTCGCCCTTGGGGAGCTGCGAACGTTTCTTCAACTGCTCGACCGGGAGTGGTTCCCCCTCCGTCCAGTCCTGCCCGTGGACGCGTCCCTGGGCCCGTGGGGCCGCCACGCAGTACAGCAGGACCAGGGCGAGCACGGCCCGTTCCTCGGCGGGCAGGACACCGATCTCCTCGCGGACCAGCGCATCGCTGACGTCATCGGCATATCCCGAGGTGTAACCGCCCCGAGGGGAGGTGATCAGGACCCGGCCCGCTTCGTCCAGACACCCCTCGACGCAGCGGCGCAGGCCGGGGTCCAGGAGCGCGGGGAACTGTGACACCGGAGTGTCGGAGGTCTCCAGAGCGGAGACGGCGTCCAGTACCTGGTTGCGGCGGGTGGGGGAGAGGTCGTTCAACCCCGGGGTGGGCACGGCGTGGTTCACAGCGGCTGCTCCTCAGACGCGGCGGGCTTCTCGGACGGTTGCTCCTCGGACGCGTGCGCATCGCCCTGCGCGGGGGAGTCCTCGGGTGCGGGGCGGGGCAGCTGGTCGAAGACGGTGCGCATGATGTCGGTCTGGTTCTGTCCCCAGGCCTTCACCCGCGGCCCCAGCCGAACGAGGGGACCCGCGGGTTCGATCCACCGGGCCTGGGCGAGGCGGTCGAGGGCACTGAGGTAGCGGGACTTCAACCCGAGTTCGGGGTCGCCGCGTACGACTCCCACGGTGGCTACGACCGTCCGCCTCTCGACGCTGACGCCGGGCCAGGGATCGTCGAGCGGGTCGGCCCAGCAGCATCCGAGACAGGTGGCGAAGACGGCCATCTCGATGGGCGTGGCGCACCGGTGGGTGACCCCCGAGCCGCTCTCCAGGGAGGGTTCGTGTCCCTCCCACCAGCTCAGCAGCTGCACGGGATGTCCCTCGTGCGTGGCGGCGACGACGGTGCGTCCGGCCAGGTGGGCACTACTGGAGATGGCGGAGAGCACAAGAGCGTCATGGTCTCTCGGCACGGTTCCCAGGGCACGCATCCGCGCCAGGGCCAGCCGTCCGGGGCGGGAGGTGTTCACTCCGGGCTTCCCTTCTCCACCAGAGTTTCCGCTGGACTCATGCTGTCCTGGACCGGTGCGGAGTTCGGGTGCCGGTGCAGCAGCACGCGTGACAGGTAGGTCAGCGGCTCCCCGGGAGAGACGAACAGGGTGTCGGTCATCTCGACCTCGTAGGGTCCTTTGGGATCGGAGATGTGGAGTAGTTCGGTCAGGCGCACGACGGCCTGGGGCCAGCCCCAGTTCCTCATCGTGTCGGTGAGTTCGCTGCTGCCCGGTTCCCGCTGGACCAGCTCCGCGCTCTGGTGCGCCTGTCGACGCCGCCTGTCCTTCTTCCGTAGGACGTCGTGGAGGGGATCGTCCTCATCGGCTCTGTTCTCCGGACGAGGCGGCCTGGTCGGGCGTACCCGTCGCACGCTGAGCGACTGCACCTCCTCGGCGAGGGCAGCGGCGTTGATGCCTGGGTCCGGTGGGTCCACGGGGACGTGGGTGAACACCTCGGAGAGGAGGTCCACGGGAGCGTGTTTGAAGGCCGTGAGGTACTCCTCCGGACTGAGCACGCTGAAGTCCCCGCTGCGCGCACCGTCCTCGATGATCCGGTTGAGGAAGCGCTCGCGGGCGCTGACATAGCGGTGGGCGATGATGGTCACGGTGACCGCCATGTTGTCCAGGGCCGGAAAGCGGTCGGTCACCACGTGGCTCAACGCCTGCACGTGCTCCATCAGACCCGGGTGTTCGTGCTGGCGCCGTTCGGCGATGAGCTCGTCAAGGGTCCGCGTCTCCACGAGGACGTGCAGGTGGTTGGCGATGATAGTGAGGATGCGCCGACTCTGCAGCAGGGACTCCCGTACGTCGTCCTCATTGGCCCCGTGGTGTTCGATCGCCGACCGTGTGTGGTCCAACAGGGCGATGAGTTCACCGATACCGCCCCGTTCGCAGACCCTGAGGATCACGTGCATCCCGACCATGCTGATGGGGTGGAGGATGTAGCGCTGCTCGTATTTCTTCTCGAACGCCGGCAGGAGCATACGCAGCACCTGGAAGGTGTGGAAGCGCTGCTCGAAGACGGCGTCGTCATCGCACACATGGGTGCAGGCCGCGCGCAGTTCGCGCATGGTCAGCCCGTCGATCGTCGGTGTGCTGGCGTAGGCGGCGAAGACCGCTCTGGCCACGTCGAGGAGTCCAGGATCGTCGATGACCGCGTTGCTGTTCTTCGCGAGCGGGGCGACGAGTGCGCTGAGTTGCGCGGTGAGAATGTCGTCCGGTGTTCCGGAACGGGACGTGAAGATGTCGTCTTGCACGGTGCTCGGACCGCCTTGTCCACGGGATGGGAGAGAGGGGGCACCCCTGAGAGGGACGCGCGGGGAGATGACGAGCAGTTAACCAGGTGCAAGAAGATTATTTCTGGCTTTTCGCAGAATTCGCTCTTTGTGTCATTGATATTGCGAAAAGTAATCGAATGGCGTTCGGGTCAGGCGAGGCGGACATGGTCCGCCGCCTCCCGACTCCACGGGAAGGCTTTCAGGTCGAGGACATCATGCGCAGGATTCCGGGCCATGCTTGACCCACTCGTGCGGTCCGCTGCTCCTTGAAAGGCGTCAACCGGTCGCACCACCGAGGCGGCCGGCGACCGTCTCACGTAGGTGCTCGGCTCTGGGATCAGCCAAGTCCGACAGGGCTTCCAGTGCTTCGCGCCAGTGCCCGCGCGCCGTCTCCGTTTCGCCGTTCCGGGACACCACGGCGGCCAGGCGGTCAAGGCATACCGCGAGGCTCCAGCGGGCCTTGTTCCTGCGGTATCCGCCTACCGCCTGGTGGAAGAACTGTGCTGCCTCGACCAGGCGGCCGAGTGACTGGTAGACCTCACCCGCGCCCTCGAAGGACTCGGATTCGCGCACGTGGTCGCCGATCGAGCGGTGCAGTGCGGCTGCCTCATGGAAACTCGTCAGGGCCTCCTCCGGTTGGTCGAGCAGCGTTTGTGCCCTACCAAGCTCCAGGAGCGCGAACCCCTCCCGGACCGGGTTGTCCAGTTCCCGGGCGACATCGAGAGCACGCTGCCCGTAGGACAGCGCGCGGTCGGTCGAGTCCAGTTCCCGCCATGCCGCACCCAGACAGGCCAGGCAGGCGAACTCGCTCATCCTGTTGCCGGTCTGGCGGTGTATCGCGACGGCTTCCTCGGCCAGGGGCACTGATGCACGAAGATCCCTCGAGTCGAGCAGCGCGTCCGCCAGGTTGCCGAGCGCGATTCCCGCCCAACGCCGCTCGCCCAGACGTCGGACGATTTCTAGTGAGCGTTCGAAGTCCTCGCGCGCCTCGTCGAGCCGGTGCTCGCGCAGGTGCGCCAACCCCAGCGCGTTGAGCGACATGGCCTCCCCGAGCTCATCGCCCAGCTCCTGCCGTAACCGAAGAGCCTGCCGATGGTGCGTGATGCCCTCCCGCATGCGGTGGGACTGTACGTACGCCATCCCCAGACTCTCCAGGAGGTCCGCTTCGGCCGCGTGCTCCCGCTCCCGCCGGGCCGCACCGAGCCCGAGGAGGGTCGTGGCGATCCAGGCGCTCATGGGCGTTCGGTACACGTAGACGTGTCTCAGTACGACCGGTAGGCGCCAGGCGATTCCGTCCATCCCCGCCCCGGCGGCGGCCTCGGCCATGGCGACCAGGTTCCTGCTCTCGGCCTCGAACCATCGGACCGCGTCCGCGTTGTCGGTGAACTCGCGAATGCCACCGGAAGCACTCCCGATCGGACCTGAGCCCGGCTCCAGCTGCCGCAGTGGTGAGTCCACCGCCCTGGCCGCGGCGTCAGCGGTGCGCAGATACCAACTCAACAGGCGTCCCAGAGCCTCCTGTCGACTCTCCGGTGGCTCCTCGCGGCGCGCCTGGTCCAGCGCGTAGGAACGCAGGAGGTCGTGGAAGCGGTACCGGTCCGGGCCGGTCTGTTCCACCAGGTGCGCGCCCACGAGCATGTCCAGAACGCGCCGTGCCGCCGGACCGGCAGACCGCTGAGGACAGCCGCGGAGCCCGCGTCGAAGTCGTGGCCGGGATGCAGCCCGAGCAGCCGGAACAGGCGTGCGGTCTCCCCCGGTAGGGCCCGGTATGACCAGGCGAAGACGGTGCGGACCGCGTCGGCTTCCTCCTCCTCGTCGGTGGCGAGGGCGTCCCAGAGAGCGGACTCGTCCCGCAGGTCCTGGATCAGCTCCGCCAAGGGCATGTGGGGCCGTCCGGCGGCCCGTTCGGCGGCGATGCGCAGGGCGAGGGGCAGCTCTCCGCACAGACGGGCCAGCTCGGCGATCTCGTGCGGCTCATCGCGCGGCCGGTGGTTCTCGGTGACGTGTTCGAGGAGCTCCACGGCCTCCGCCGGCTCCAACGTACGCACGGTGAGACGCCGCGCTCCGTCCCGGGCGACCAACCCGGACAGCCGGTCCCGGCTGGTGACCAACACGACGCACGCCGAGGAGCCGGGCAGCAGCGGGCGTACCTGCGCCGCGGTCGCCGCGTTGTCGAGGACGACGAGCACGCGCCGTTCGGCCAGGAGGGAGCGGTAGAGGGCGGAGCGGGCATCGACGTCCGCGGGTACGGCGTCCGCGGGCACCCCGAAGGCGCGGACGAAGCGTTCCAGCGCCTGATCCGGTTCGACCCGCGGGCCGGACCCGTATCCGCGCAGATCCACGTAGAGCTGGCCGTCGGGGAAGCGGTCGCGCACCCGGTGGGCCCAGTGCAGGGCCAGAGCGGTCTTGCCGACACCGGCCGTGCCGGTGATGACGTGAACGGGAGCCTCGGAGCCGCCGACGGAGTCCTCAGCGCGCAGATGGGTGCTGAGCACCTCCAGTTCGCCCACCCGGTTCACGAATCCGTGCACGTCACCGGGGAGCTGCCCGGGCACGGGAGCGGAGTGCGCCGTCGGTCCCCGGCCGTGGAAGTGCACCCCGCCTCGGACGTCCCGCGCCTGTACCGCGCGGCCCGCGACCGCGCCCATCCGTGCACCGGCACCGGTACCGGGCCGCTCGTCGGGTTCCTCACCGGGCTCTTCGCCGGGTTCGAAGGGCCTGCGGTCAGTCACAGCTGAGCGCGGCCCCCTCGACCTCGCGCGGGAAGTAGCGCTTCAGATCCTCACCGGTCTCGTGGAGCGCGGCGATCTCGGCGCGGCACCGTGTGGTGGTGGCGTGGTCGGTGAACCGGACTCCGCCTTGGAGAACACCCTGATCGTCGTACCTGATTTTGTACGCCACCTCGTCGCCGAGCCCGACGATCTCGGGTACCCGGCCACTGTGTTCCCACGCCGCGAGGGGTTCGGGGGAGATGATCCGTACGTCCTCTCCGCACTGGGCCCGTAGATGGAGTGAGTGCAGTTCCCACAGCAGATACGTCGTGAAGGGCTTCTCCACGACGCGGGTTCGCCGCAGCACGCATCCCGCTCGGGCGAGTTCGGCGAATTCCTCCCGCAAGGAGGAGCGGTTGTTCTCCAGAAGCCGGAGGGACTCATCGCGGCGTCCCTCCCGGAACGCCATCCAACTGTCGCTTTCCGGTTGGTGGAAGACCTGTCGCCGTTCGAGCTTCCAGATATCGGTGTTCCTGAGCGATGCCAGACGCCCGTCGAAGTCGTCGAGATAGGGATCGAGCTCCAGCCGGTCACCGGAAAGGCCGTCGATGGTGTCAAGCATCAGGGATGTCCGCTTTCGCTGATATCAGGGTGTTGCGGGGGATGATGACCAGACGTTCGTCCTCCGCGACGGCGACACCTGACGGCAGACGTCCAGCGTAGGCGTCGGTCAGGTCGCGCCCGATCACGGCGATGTCGCCGTTGTCGAGTTCCCAGATGTTGGGGCAACCGCTGGCTCTGTCGGTGTTGCCCAGTTCGGCTGGAGACCTGCCCAGCCTCCGTGCCATGTCAGCGGCCGGGTCCGCTTCCCAGGGACGTGTCATGGTGGCCCTCCCACGCGCTCCTGGAATCGGGGGTGAGCGCGTGCGAGGAAAATACCACGATGGTCGTGTTGAGCCAGGCTGGTATTTGTTCTCGGCAGCGAAGCCGACATGGATCGGAGCGGGTGCTGGAACCCGTGCCGGAAAGATGCGGCTATGCCGGTGAAGTATGCGGATGACATGGTATTTGGTGCCGGTGCTGCGTGCCGCCTGCTGATGTGCAGTGAGGACGGTGGTGGTTTGTCTGGCTTCCTTCGGTGGCGTTCGGACTGCTACTCCGAGAAAAGCGAGAGCAAGGGTCCTCGGTCACCCGTGTGCTCAGATTTCGAGTCTGGGTGAAGCTGGCGAGGGTGCTGGCGCCGCTGGCCGATCCCAGCAAAGGCTCGTCGAAGGGCGAGGGCAGAGCAGGGCAGCCGATGGTCGGGGGAGGGGGAACCGCGGCAAGAAGCAGTGAAGCAGTGTGGTGGTCGACGGGATACTACCCATCGACCACCACGTGTCGCCGAGGTCAACTCTGGGAGGTGCGGGCGATGGTGAGGAAGGCGTCCCACTCGGCGGCGGGGAAGGGGAGGTGGCCCTTGGTGGGGTGCTTGGAGTCCCGCACGGCCGCGCCGCAGGGCAGGTCAGCGACCTCGACGCAGTTCTGTCCCTGGCCGCTGTGGCTGCTCTTGCGGAAACCCGTGGGGATGTGGGCGACCTCCACACAGTTCTGCCCGTGACCGCTGTAGCTGCTCTTCCGGAACACTAGGTTGTTGATCATCAGTCGCTCTCTAGGGTTTTCAGGACGTCAGCGATGAACTTCGCGGACTGCGCAGTGCTCAAAGCGGAGCCCTGGGCATCGCTGAAGGTAACACTATGCTGCTCAACTTCTTCGGTCTCTTCGAGGAACAGACCGTCTGCCGCTGTCTCGACGAACACGATAGGCAGGTCGAGCGGTTCGGGAAACTCCAGGATGCTGAAGGAAGCGGCGAGCGCAGCATGTGAGCCTGCGGAGAAAGGCAGCAGCTGTACGTCCACGTTGGGAAGCTTCGCCATGTAGAGCAGGTGACGCATCTGCTCGGCCATGATCTCAGCGCCACCGATCATCCGACGAAGCGCGGCTTCGTCCAGGACTGTGCGAAGACGGACCGGGTTGAACCTGGTCAGAATCTGTCGTCGCTCCATACGTGCGTTGACGCGACGTTCGATTGCTTCTGCTTCGGTGTAGCGTCCTCCCTGAAGTAGAGCTGCTGTGTAGTCCGGAGTCTGGAGCAGTCCGGGGATCATGGATGACTCGAAAGTCCGGATGGCGGAGGCCTCCGCTTCGAAGTCGGGGAGTGACTGAGGCCCGAACACCTCTTTGTACTTCGACCACCAGCCCCGGACCTTGGCGTCCCTGGCCAGGGCGTGAAGAGCTTCGCGCTTGTCGGGATCAGTGACCTGGTACAGGTCCAACAACTTGTCGAGATCGTCGGCCTTGATCGTCTGTGTCTCGGCGGTCTCGATCTTGCTCAGCTTGCCAGCCGCCCACTTGAGCGACTTCACCACTTGAGTGGTGGTCAGGTTCGCGTTGCTGCGGGCGCGCTTGAGTTCAGCAGACAAGCGTCGACGGCGGAGGGTGGGGCTGTGAGGACGCTGCATGGTGACAGTGTATCCCTTTCCTGGTGAATCTCCCACCAGGGTGTTGACCTGAGTGAGATTCACTACTACCTTAAAGATGTAGCCAGTGATCAGGTCCTCACACAGAGTCTCTGTTGGCCAGGCTACGCCGTGCCCCTTCCCTGCACTGGGGAAACGCGAAGGTTCTACTCCTGCGGGCACGCCGAACCATCCGTTCACTCCCACATGCCAAGGAGTCTGTTCGTCATGCCCGCAACCGCATCCCTGGCTCACCTGCCCGAGGTGACCATCCCGCTCGGTGAGCTGGTGCCGCCGCGCTGCCGCCACTACTTCACCGGCGACGCCGACATCCGCAACTACAAGACGCGCTGCTTCCCCTTCAACGGCCTCGTCCAGTACATGCCGCTGGTGCGCGCCTTCCTGGACACCTGCGCCGTCACCCAGTCCGAGGACTACCGCTACCTGTTCACCCTGCTCGGATCCGAGCTCGCCAACAACGCCGTCGAGCACAGCCGCTCGGGAGAGCCCTATGGCACCTACATCCTCAAGTGCGAACGGCGCGCGGGCGGGCTGAAGCTGACCTGCCGCGACCAGGGCGCGCGTAACGGTGACCGGGTCGACTTCGACCGGCGTTCGTACCTGCGCCCCCGCCCGAACGGGCTGGACTTGAACGCTGAGTCCGGACGCGGCCTGGCGCTGATCGACGCTCTGGCTACGTCCTGGGGTGACAACGGGATCCCCGACTACCGGCAGGTGTGGTTCTTCCTGGCCTACGACCTGACCGACAACCTCTGGAACACCGCCGCATAGAACGCGGCTCATCACGCCAGACGTGAAACGGGCCCAGGAGAGCGCGGCAACGCTCTTCCCGGGCCCTCCAATCCCAAAATCCACACACTGCGATATGTAAGGAAACAGGATCGATGACGCATCCTATCCCTGACCCGCGCCCCTCCAGCGACCCGCTGTACCGGAACCCGCCACCCCTGCCCCGGCGCCGCCCTCTGGAAGGCCCGTTCTGCCCGACCTGCGAACACCCCTCCTGCCGCAGGCGCCGTGCTCAGCTGCTCCCCCGGCTCGGCGGCCACCTGGCCGAGTATCAGCGCGAACACGCCCTCGCCGCCGCTCTCCAGCGCCGCAACCCGCGCCTGGTGATCTGGTACGGGGAGCGCACTGGTTCGTACTGGGTGGCCTCCTCCACCGGCCTGGCCGAGGTCCCCGACATCGGAACCCTCACCCGCCTCCTGGACCCGGCTCCGGCTCTTGCCTGACCAGCGGGCTCCCTCGGCGGGGGGGGGCCGGCCCCCCNTGAGTCATGTACCTACCGTGGAGTGGGCTTTTCGGGTGCGAGCAGGTGCATTCAGACGACAGAATGGAGGGGTACCCCGTCCCTCATCGTTGTTCTGGAGCTCCCATGGTCGATCATGCTCTGTTGCTGAAGGACCTACAGAAGCAGGTCCGCTTGCTGGAAACGGACCTACGGGAGCGCATCGAGGACCCTACTGCGAAGGGGCTCAACCGGGAGGGCGAGCTGCAGACCTTCGACGCGGCTCTGAAGCGCGAGTACCAGAAGGCTCGTGATGCCGAGCGCACCGCGGCTACCGAGGGCGCGTGGCGTGAGGGTCAAGTGACCCAGGCCGCCGTGGCATGGGTGCTGGCGACAGTGTTCGTCCGCTTCTGTGAAGATAACGAACTCCTGGAGCAGCCCTTCATTGCCGGGCCGAAGGGCGAACACGACCGGTACAACATCGCTCAGGAACTCAAGGACGCCTGGGTCCTCCAGGGACGTAGCGAGAATCCGGATGCTCCCGAGCGGACTGACCGTGACTGGTTGGAGCACGCCTTTGAGCAGATGAGCGTGTCATCGGTGATGGCCGGACTGTTCGATAAGCAGCACAACCCGATGTGGAGCATCACGCCGTCTCACCAGGCGGCCAAGGCCCTGATCGACTTCTGGCGTTCTGTGGGCGACGACGGGCACCTCGTCCATGACTTCACCGATCCTGAATGGAACACCCGCTTCCTCGGGGACCTCTACCAGGACATGTCCGAGGCGACACGCAAGACCTACGCTCTGCTCCAGACCCCGGAGTTCGTCGAAGAGTTCATCCTCGACTACACCCTTGAACCTGCGGTGGAGGAGTTCGGGCTTGATGGGAATCGGATCTACCAGTCCGAGAACAAGGGTTTCCGCCTGATCGATCCGACCTGTGGTTCGGGTCACTTTCTGCTGGGGGCTTTCCACCGATTGCTTGCCAAGTGGCGAGAGGCTGAGCCGGGTGCTTCCGACTGGGATCTGATCAACCGTAGCCTGCGCAGTGTGCACGGTGTTGACAAGAACCCCTTCGCGGTCGCGATCGCTCGCTTCCGGATGCTTGTTGCTGCCATGAAGGAAGGTGGAGTAACGCGTCTTAACCCGAGTAATCCTGACTGGCCTATCATTGTAGCCACAGGCGACTCGCTTCTCCATGGTCGTGATGCTCCTGGCGAACAGAGGACACTCTTCGGTGGTGGGATTCACTACTACTCAACAGAAGATGTGCATGAGTATGTTCCTAGTCATGATCTTCTTGGGTTTTCTAGCTATCACGTAGTAGTAGGTAATCCGCCTTATATTACCGTTAAAGATAAGCGGGAAAATCAGAACTATAGGGAGTCTTACGGCCAAGTTTGCTCCGGTAAATATGCGCTTTCGGTTCCTTTTGCGCAGCGGTTTTTTGATCTAGCTAAGCTTGCTGGCGGCTCTGATGAAGGCGCTGGATTTGTCGGTCAGATCACGGCCAACTCTTTCATGAAGCGTGAGTTTGGAAAGAAGCTTATTGAAGACTTCTTCCACATGAAGGTGGATCTGACTCATGTTGTCGATACATCGGGTGCATATATTCCGGGACACGGGACGCCTACGGTGATCCTGTTTGGCCGAAATCGAATGTGGCGAACGGGTAGCTCTATTCGTGCTGTCCTGGGTATTCGGGGGGAACCTTCTCAGCCAGATGAGCCCAGGATGGGACAGGTCTGGCGGTCGATTGTAGACCTCATTGAATCTCCTGGCAGTGAGAGTGAGTGGGTAAGCGTCGATGAGCTGGATCGAAAAGCTCTTCAGGGGCACCCATGGAGCCTAAGTGGAGGTGGTGCTGTTGAAGTAGCAGATCTTCTCAACAAGGGAACGCACCCCCTTTCGTCGAGGAATCCTGATATAGGGATGACGTGTCTTACTCTAGAAGATGATGTGTTCATCATTTCAGGTAGGGTGGCGAAGATAAATTCTTTGCAAAACCTCTCGACCTCCATCGTTCTCGGCGACGAAGTGCGTGATCATGTGATTCGGAGGGGTGGATCTGCCCTATTTCCCAATTACTTTAATGGTGATCCTAAGGAGATTTCTCGAGAGTTTTTGACTCTGGTTTGGCCTTGGCGGGCGAACCTGAGGAAGCGCATTTATTTCGGAAAGACTCCAGGGTCTAGGGGTATCCGTTGGTTTGACATTGGTCTATATTTTGCCTCTAGACATAAAAGTGATTACTCAATTGCATTTGCCTTTGTGGCGACGCACAATCACTTCGTGCTTGACCGGGGTGGGAAGGTCTTCAACCGCTCGGCTCCAGTGATTAAGCTTCCGAAGGATGCGACGGAGGAGCAACACCTGGAGTTGCTGGGGGTGTTGAACTCCTCGACAGCGTGTTTCTGGCTCAAGCAGGTGAGTCAGTCTAAAGGCAACGGTGGCATCGGGGGTGGAATCTCTGACGAACTGTGGGAGCATCGATACGAGTTTACCGGAACCAAGCTTCAGGAATTCCCGCTTCCTCAGAAGCTGCCGTTGGCGCGCTCTCAGGAACTTGATTCCCTCGCGCAGAAACTCTCCGCCCTCGAACCCTCTGCCATTGCTGAGGCGGACACTCCCACCGTCGACCGGCTCAGGGAAGCTCACGCCGAATACACCGCCACCCGCCAGCGGATGATCGCCCTCCAGGAAGAACTCGACTGGGACGTCTACCACCGCTACGGGCTCATCACCGACGCCCAGCTCGCCGAGTTGAGCATCCCCGACACCGCCGACGTCCCCTCCATCAACCTGGGGGAGCGGGCCTTCGAGATCGTCCTTGCGCGCAAAATGGCCGTCGGTGAAGCCTCCACCGAGTGGTTCAATCGGCACGGCTCCACACCCATCACGGAGATCCCCTCTCGCTGGCCCGAGGCCTATCGGAACGTCGTGGCCAAGCGCATCGAGCTCATCGAGTCCGACAAGAATATCGGTCTGATCGAGCGCCCCGAGTTCAAGCGCCGCTGGCAGTCCGAGCCCTGGGAGAAGAAACAGAAGGCCTCCCTCAAGTCCTGGCTGCTGGACAAGTGCGAGGACCGGCGTCTGTGGTTCACCACCGACGACTACGGCGACGAGCGCGCCCGGCCGCTCTCTGTGCGCGGATTGGCCAACCGGGTGCGCGACCTCTTCCCCGAGGCTGCCGAGGTCGCCGCGCTCTACGACCCCGCGCAGGACTTCTCACAGGTCATCGCCGAGATCGTCACGACCGAGCACGTCCCGTACCTCGCCGCGCTGCGCTACAAGGACTCCGGCCTGCGCAAGCGCGCGGACTGGGAACACGTGTGGGACCTCCAGCGCCAGGAGGACGCCCTCAACGCCGACCTGGCGGAAGGCGAGGCGGAGAAGCGTCTCGACATCCCGGTTCCGCCCAAGTACACCTCGGCGGACTTCCTGAAGACCAGCTACTGGTCCAACCGGGGCAAGCTCGACGTGCCCAAGGAGCGGTTCGTCTCCTACCCCGGAGCCGAGGGCGAATCCGACCCGACCCTTCTCCTGGGCTGGGCGGGCTGGGACCACGCCCAGCAGGCCGACGCGCTGGCCACACTCGCGCACGAGCGGCTCGAACAGAACGGCTGGGCGGAACAGCCGGACAAGATGACCCCGCTGCTGGCCGGGATCGTCGAGCTGCTGCCCTGGGTCAAGCAGTGGCACACCGAGGCCGACGACTACGGTGACACCCCTGCCGACCACGTCGAGGAGGACCTCACGGCCCTGCGTAACTCCACCGGCATTACCGACTCACAAATGCGGGAGTGGCGGCCCGCTCCCACCGCCCGGGGACGGCGCAAGAAGGCCTGACCCGCTCCCCACGTCAACCCTTCGGCCAAAAGTGTGCGGCTCCGCGATGACAACCCGCGGGGCCGCACACCCGTCCCACGGGTGTGTTCCACCCATCCGGCCTGGTGACGGATTCCCAGTCGTCCGGCTGCGAGCCAGCCGACCACAGCTGTCCGTACCCCTGCCAGTCTCCCCGGGCCGCAACGGTCAGCGATCTCCCGGCAGTGCCCTCCAACAGGGCCTTCCGGCAGTGTTTTTCGCGCTCTCGGCCGTGTCCCTCTGTCACCGCGTCGGCATAGGCTGGAACCCCAGACAACTTCGGGAACCGCGTCCCACCCTCCCCGTGGCCCGCACGTGGTTCACATCCCCCTGTAGACAGCAGAAAGGTGCATGGTGGCGACTCCTCCCCCTGGACCGGGCAGCGCTGGCAGCGAACGGGTCGGCAACGGCCGGGTCATCAGCGACCTCATCGACATCCCGGAAGCCGTCCATGAGGGCGACCTGGTCGTCAAGCTCACCGAGAGCACGTCGACCCGCCAGGCCCAGGCCATCGACACCTACGTCGTCACCGACCAGCTCGCGGAGTGCTTCGACCAGGCCCTGGAGATCGTCCGCTCCTCCGTCGCCGACGGCAAGTCCCAGGCCGCCTACCTGCACGGCTCCTTCGGCGCGGGTAAGAGCCACTTCCTGTCCGTGCTTTCCGCGGTCCTGGACCACCACCCCGACGCCCGCGGCAAGGAGGGGCTGGCCGACACCGTCGCCAAGCACGACACCTGGCTGGCCGACAAGAAGTTCATCGAGGTCAAGTGCCACCTCATCGACCCTGAGGTCTCGCTGGAGACCAACATCCTGGGCGGCTACGTCCGCCAGGTCCGTGCGGAGTACCCCGACGCCCCCGTGCCGCCCGTCTACCGGGCCGACGGGCTGCTCGCCGACGCGCGCGCCATGCGCGAGCGGGAGGGCGACGAGGCGCTCATCGCCCAGCTGCCGTCGCGCTCCGCCGACTCCGGTGCCAAGGGAACCGCCGGAGACGCGGGTGTCTGGGGCAAGTTCGCCGGTCCCGAACAGTGGACCACCGAGACCCTCGACCGGGCCTTCGCGGTCCTGCCCGGCACCACCGACGGCGCCGAGCGGTCCCTGCGCGAGGAGCTCATCAGCGCACTGCTCAAGGGGCCCTTCCAGCGCTTCGCCGACACCGTCGGCGACTCCGGCGACGCCTACGTCTCCATCGACGAGGGCCTGTCCATCATCAGCCGCCACGCCAGGGAACAGCTCGGCTGTGACGCTGTCGTCCTGCTCCTGGACGAGCTGATCCTGCGCTTCACCGCCTTCATCGGCGACGAGGGCCGCATCAACTCCGAGATCCAGAAGATCGCCAAGCTCGTGGAGTCCTCACGCAGCGAGAGGCCCGCGCCCATCGTCAGCTTCGTGCCGCGCCAGCGCGACCTGCGCGACCTCGTGGGCCTGGGCGGCGGCACCGAGGGCGTCTCGCAGGCCATCAGCTACTGGGACGGGCGCTTCGGCCACATCAAGCTCGCCGACGCCAACCTCACCGAGGTGGTCCGCCACCGCCTCATCAGGCCGCGCGACGCGGAGGCCGCGGCTGAGATCGACGCGGCCTTCGAACGCGTGCTCAACACCCGCGCCGAGGTCCGCGACGCCCTGTTGGACACCGAGGGCGGTGACACCAACACCTGGGAGGACTTTCGCGCCCTCTACCCGTTCAGCCCCGCCCTGCTGCACGTCATGGTGGACCTGTCCGCCGCGCTGCAACGCCAGCGCAGCGCGCTCAGGCTCCTCCTCCTGCTGCTGGTCAGACACCGCACCACCCTGCCCGTCGGCCAGATGGTGCCGCTCGGCGCGCTCTTCGACGTGCTCTTCGAGGGCGAGGAGCGCCCCTTCAAGGACCACCTCAGCTCCGAGTACGCCAAGATCCGCGCCTTCTACCGCAACAGGGTCCTGCCCTGGCTGCGCAAGCGGCACGAGGCCGACCAGGTCGAGATCGACGATCTCGACGTGCGCTCCCAGTTCCGCCGGGAGGACCTGCTCGTCAAGACCCTGCTGCTGAGCGCACTCACCCCCAACGTGCCCGCCCTGAAGGACCTGACCGCGGGCAGGGCCATCGCCCTCAACCAGGGCATCGTCAAGGCCCGCCGCGCCGGCCAGGACGTCCACACCGTCACCGAGTTCTTCAAGCTCATGGCGGCCCAGTTCGGCGAGGTGCGGGTGGGCGCCCAGAGCAGCGACCCCACCGTCTCCCTCAACCTGCTGCGGGTGGACACCGAGTCGCTCATGCGCAGCGCCTACCCGGCCGCCAACGACCACGCCCTGCGCCAACTGTTCAAGCGCCTGCTCTGGAAGGAGCTCGGGCTGGACGAGGGGGCCGAACGCACCAACGTGGTCTGGCGGGGCACCCAGCGCACCGTCGAGATCGTCTTCGGCAACGTGCGCTCCACCGACGACATGGGCCGCGAGGAGTTCCAGCCCGTCACCCCCCACGCGGTGCGGACCGTCCTGGACTACCCCTTCGACGAGGGCGACCACAACCCCTCCGAGGACCGCCACCGGGTCCAGAAGCTGCGCGAGGAGTTCCCCGAGCCGCCCGCCACCCTGGTGTGGCTGCCCACCTTCCTGTCCCCGGGCAGGCTGGAGGACGCCCGCCGCATCCTGATGATGGAATACCTCCTCCAGCCCGACGTCATCGAGGAGAAGGCGCCCGACTGGAGCAGCGACGACCGGCGTGAAGCACGGGCCCAGCTCGACAACCAGCGCAACCAGCTCACCAACCAGATCAGCGCCCTGCTGCGCGGCGCCTACGGGCTGATCGAGACCGGTCGGGACAACAGTGACTACGGGGCGCCCGCCGACCCCCACATCGAGCCGCTGACCCCGTCCCTGAGCATTCCGCTGGAGGCCGGGAGCCAATTTCCGGCCGCCCTGGAGCGCATCACCCGCAAGCTCCTCGACCACCTCTACCCCGAGCACCCCGACTTCTCCATCGGCACCGGCAAGACCCCCGTGCGCCGACCCGAGCTGTCCACGGTCCTGAACGCGGTCGAGGCGGCCAAAGCCGAGAAGCTGCACAACTACACCCCGCCCAAGACCGATCTGTCGGCCCTGCGGCGCATCGCCGATCCGCTGGAGATCGCCAAGGTCACCGAGGTGTTCGTGCTGCGCGACGAGTGGGTGCGCAGACTCGACAAGTACGCGAGCCTGGACCGGGCCGACACCACGAACGTGAGCGTCGCCGACCTCAAGAGGTGGATCCGCGACCGCGAGGACGGCCGGGGCCTGCTCGAGGACGTCGTCGACCTGCTCGTGCAGGTCTACGCCATCCAGAGCGACCGGGCCTGGATCCGCGCGGGCAAGCGCTACACCGACATCGGATTCGGACGGCTCAGCGGCGACATCGTGCTGCGCCGCCAGGAACTGCCCTCGGAGGAGGACTTCGACCGCGCCAACGAGCGCGCCGCGAAGATCTTCGGCCTCACCCGCCAGCCCGTCCTCAACGCCCGGGCCGTCCAGCGCATGGCCGAACAGCTCAAGGAGCAGGCCGGACGCTGGCAGGTGGCCTCGGAGAGCCTGCTCAGGGAACTCACCCGGCACACCCGCGTGCTCGGCCTGGACGAACAGGCGCCACGGCTGCGCACGGCCAGGGCCTGCGACGAGCTGCTGAACCGGCTGCGCGGGCTGGCCGACGACACGGCCCTGGTCAGCGCGCTCGGACAGGCCGACCTGCCCGAAGAGGCGTCCGTGTACAAGACCAGCATGGCCGGGGCGGCCAACCTCGCCCAGGCGCTGGACGCCGTCCAGTGGGACATGCTGGACGCGCTCCAGCAGATCGCCCAGGGGGGCGGGGAGGACTCCGAGCAGGCCGCCCGTATCCTGGCCGACCTCCAGGAGGCCGCGCGTCACAACGAGCACGGCAAGCGCCTGGCCACCGTGCTCAGCGCCACCAACAAGGCGGTCGTCACGCTCCTGGTCAAGAAGACCCCCCGCCCCGATCCCCAGCCCCCGGCCCGCCGCACCGGATCCGGCCAGGACCTCACGGGAACCGGTACCGGCACCGGAACCGGCACGGGGGAGGACGGCCGGACCGAGCCGGAGCCCGTCTCCGACCACTGGGTGCGGATCGACCCCGACACCGACGTCAACGCGGCCGTCGCCGACCTGCGCACCGCACTCGGCATCGCCCCGGGCAAGAGCATCCAGATCACCATCCGGGAGGTCGGATGAGCACCGCCACCCACGGCAGCGGACCCGCCCCGGCGGCCCCGGCCCTGGGCCGGGTCACCGAGGAGGCCGTGCTCAGCGCTCTGGAGCGGGTGCTGAGGGCCGAACGCAAGCGGGTGTCCAAGGGCCACCCCGCCTCCGCCTCCCGTGCACTCGCCCTGTCCGCCGACCCGCACTGGGACGGGCCCGAGACGCTCACACTCCGGTACGAGGGCACCGACCTCACGGTACGCGTGGCGGGCGCCGACAGCGTGCTGGCCGCCGTGCGCGCGCTCAGCCTGTCCGGTGGAGCGGACGAGTACCTGGTCCTGCTCACCCCGCGGGAACCCGCCGAGTTCGGCGAGGCCCTGCTGGGCCGCTTCCTGGGCGAGGACGTCCTGCGCCTCAACAGCTGGGAGCTGCTCGCCACCGACCTGCGGATCACCGGTGTCGACCCCCGGCTGTACTCCCGGAACTGGAGCTGGCTCGCCGACACCCTGCGCGGCATCCGCGCCACCAGGCCGCTGCGCCTGGGCGCGGGCGTGCTCAAACTCGAACAGGCCCTGTCCATCGCCGTCTCCGTCCGCTTCGGCGGCGATCCGGGCGACCAGGTCGACGGGGCCGCGCTCCTGGAGTGGAGCCGCGACCCCAACGCCGTCACCGCCTTCACCCGTTTGCACGAGGACGAGCGCGAAGCGCTGCGCGACGCTGTGGAGCGCAACCTCGGCGCCGTGCCCCGGGTGCTCTTCCGGCTGCTGGACCGGGGCCAGGTCCTGGACGCAGTCCCCATCGGGCTGGTCCTGTCCGAACTCGCCGACGCGGCCAGGAACGACCAGACCGCCCACACCGCCTGGATCCGCGCCCAGGAGCGCTACTTCGGCGCACACCAGCCCGGAGCCGAGGACACGGCCGACTTCTCCCTGGCCTGTGTCGCCGCCCTGCTGCGCCTGCTCGACGGGCACGACCAGGAACAGGCCGCCGAGACCATCCGCCGCGCCGAGGAGCTCCTCGCCGAGCTCGACGCCGTCCCCGTCGCGCGGGCCAGCCGCCTGCTCGACGCCGGCCTGCACAGCCGCCTCGCCGACCTGGGACACCAGATCACCCTGGCCCTGGGCGGCTCCGACGGCGCGGCGGAGGACTCCCTGCCCCTGCCGCAGGACCTGCGTGAGGTGGAGGCGGCCCTGGAACGGCTCCGGGGCCACCGCCGCCACGACCCGGGGGAGGCCGAGGGCCGGGCCGCGCTCGACGCCGTCCGACTCCTGCGCCGCCTGGCGGGAGGGGCCGCGCAGCGGCCGTTGGGGGCCGACACCCCCGCCACCGCCCACCAGTGGATCCAGACGCACGTGCACCACACCGGATGGGTGGACCGCGCCGCTTCCGGCATCTGGCACACCGGAACCCAGATCCCCGAACTCCACCAGGCACTGGAGACCCTCTACCGCAGGGTCCGAGCCTGGCGGGGATTGGTCGACGCCGAGTTCGCCCGGGTGGTCAACCGGTGGAACGGCAACCACGCCCCCAGCGACACCCAGCCGCGCGCCGAGAACCTGCTCGCCCAGTTCGCCCGTCCCCTGGTGGGGGAACGCAAGCCCCTGGTCGTCGTCCTGGACGGGATGAACGTCGAGGTCGCCGTGCAGCTCGCCGAGGAGGTCAACGCCCGCGGTCGCCTGGCCGAGATCGGCCGTGTCAGCGCGGGGACAGCCGGTCGGGAGGGGGCTCTGGCCACCGTTCCCTCCACCACCAACTGCTCCCGCGCCTCCCTGCTGACCGGCAGCCTCACCGTCGGCAAGCAGGACAAGGAGAGGTCCGGCTTCACCGCCCTGTGGGCCACACCCGCCTTCGGACGCCGCCAAGCGGTCCTGTACCACCAGCGCGACCTGGAGAGCGGTGCGGGGCTGCACCTGCCGCCGAAGGTGCAGGAGGCGCTCGACGACACCGACACCGTCGTCGGCGTCGTCCTCAACACCATCGACGACGCCCTGGCCAAGGGGCGCGAGGGCAACAGCCAGATCTGGCAGCTGCACCACGTCGGCAAGCTCGGGACGCTGCTGGACGCGGCGGCCCGGGCCGGGCGTCCGGTCGTGCTGACCTCCGACCACGGGCACGTGTGGGACCGCGGGGACGGCGCCAAGACGCAGTCGGGGGAGTCCGCCCGCTACCGCACGGGGGAGGCGGGCACGGGCGAGGTCCTGGCGACCGGGGACCGCGTCCTGCTCGGTGACGGCCGCCTCGTCGTTCCCCACCAGGAGGGCATCCGCTACACCGACCGCAAGGAGGGCTACCACGGCGGTTTCAGCGCCGCCGAGATGGTCATCCCCGTGCTGGTGTTCCTGCCCGCTCCGGACCAGGCGCCCAAGGGTTGGGACCGGCTCACCCCCGCCCGGACGGAGCCCGTGTGGTGGTCCCAGGCACTGGAAGGAGCCTCCCCCGGGGCCGCGGCCTCTTCGCTGGACGACACGGGCGGCGCCTCCGCCGCAGCCGCTCAGCCCGCAGGCGTCGCCGGTGCGGACCCGGGTGCGCCCGGCAAGGCCAGAGGCACCGCCGGAGGCGGGCGCCCACGCAGGCAGCCCGTGCCCGACCAGACCCCCGCCCTGTTCGGAGACGACGCCCTCGCCCCGCGCACACTGGGCGCCAAGGTGGTCGGGTCGGCCCAGTTCGAACTCAGCCGCAAACGTGTGGCCAAGGCGCCCTCCGCCGAGGAGATCGCCGCCGTCATCGACGCCCTCGCCGCCGTCGACGAGACCCATCCGCGCCTGCCGGTCAGCGCCGTGGCACGGGCCGCGGGCAAGCCCGAGGCGGCCCACCGCGCAGTGCGTTTCGTCAAGATGGTCAGCAAGGTTCTCAACGTGGAGGCCTACCCGGTGCTCACCCTGCCCGACGGGGAGCGCAACGCCGAACTCAACACCGCCCTGCTCCGGCAGCAGTTCCTGAGCGGAGGGAGCTGACCGTGAACACCGTCAGCCCGGTGCGCCGGGAAGAGGTCGTCGGCGCGCTGCGCCGCGGCACCGTGCCCCACGGCGGACTCGACCTGTTCGCCGTCGGACTGCAACGCTTCGAGAGCGTCCTGGACAGGGAGCTGGGCACCGTCACCGCCGGAGGAGCGGGCTTCAAGGCGGTGCGCGGCGAGTACGGCTCCGGCAAGACCTTCTTCGTCCGCTGGCTGGGTGAGCGCGCCAAACGGGCCAACTTCGCCGTCACCGAGATCCAGATCTCCGAGACCGAGACCCCGCTGCACCGGTTGGAGACCGTTTACCGTCGTCTGACCGAACGCCTCACCACCGCCACCCAGCCGCCCAGCGCGCTGCGCGAGATTGTGGACAACTGGGTCTACGCCCTGGAGGAGGACGTCCTGGCCGCCGGGGAGGTGGACGAGGACGACGAGGAGGCGCTCGACGCGGCCGTCCTGGAGCTGTTGGAGAGGCGCCTGGCCGAGGTCGCGGCCACCAACCCCGGGTTCGCCGCCGCCCTGCGCGGCTACCACCGCGCCCAGTCCGAGGGTGAGTCCGCCATCGCCGAGGCCCTCATCGCCTGGTTGGGCGGGCAGCCCAACGTCGCCTCGGCAGCCAAGCGCTACGCGGGGATCAAGGGCGACCTGGACCACTTCGGCGCCCTGGCCGCGCTCAAGGGGCTGCTCGTGCTGCTGCGCGACTGCGGCCACCCCGGGCTGCTGGTGGTCCTGGACGAGCTGGAGACCCTCCAGCGCGCCCGCACCGACACCCGGGAGAAGGGCCTCAACGCACTGCGCCAGCTCCTGGACGAGATCGCCAACAACCAGTTCCCCGGGCTGTACCTGGTCATCACGGGCACCCCGGCGTTCTTCGACGGGCCCCAGGGCGTCCAGCGCCTGGCCCCCCTGGCCCAGCGGCTGGCCACCGACTTCCTGTCTGACCCGCGCCACGACAACCTGCGCGCCGCCCAGGTCCGCCTCACCGGATTCGACCTGAACAAGCTCCACGACCTGGGGGTGGCGGTACGGGAGCTGTACGCCGAGGGCGCGGACGACCCACAGCGCGTGCGAGGCCGGGTGGACGACAGCTACCTGCTGGTCTTCGCCGAGGCGGTGGCGGGGGAACTGGGCGGCAAGGTGGGCATCGCGCCGCGGCTGTTCCTGCGCAAACTCGTGGACGTCATGGACCGGGTGGACCAGAACCCCGACTTCGACCCGAGGCAGCACTACAGCCTCACCGTCGTCGGCAACGAGCTCACCGAGGTCGAACGCGGAGCCCACGTGCACAGGGCCGCCAGCGCCGACGAGGTGGAGCTGGAGCTGTGACCGGGGCGCGTGACGGGGTGGAGGAGCCGGGTCCCAGCAGCCTGGACCTGATCCACCCCACACTGGCCCATCACGTCGTCAACACCCTGGGCTGGCCGGGCCTGCGCCCTCTGCAACGCGAGGCGCTGGCTCCGCTCACCGACGGCGACGACGCGGTCCTGCTCGCCCCCACGGCCGGTGGCAAGACCGAGGCGGCCCTGTTCCCGCTGCTCACCGCCATGGCCGGGCGGGCGGGGGACGGGTTGTCGCTGCTGTACGTGTGCCCCATCAAGGCCCTGCTCAACAACCTGCTGCCGCGTGTGCAGGCCTACGCCGGGTGGATGGGGCGCGCCGCCGAACTCTGGCACGGCGACGTCACCACGGCCGGGCGCCAGCGCATCCTGCGCAACCGCCCCGACATCCTGCTCACCACCCCCGAGTCCCTCGAATCGATGCTGGTGAGCACCAAGGTCGATCACCGGGAGTTCTTCGCGAACCTGCACGCGATCGTGGTGGACGAGGTACACGCCTTCGCCGGGGACGACCGGGGCTGGCACCTGCTCGCTCTCCTGGAACGGCTGGGGCGGGTGGCCGGACGGCCCATCCAGCGGGTGGGGCTGTCGGCGACCGTGGGCAACCCCGACGAGCTGCTCACCTGGCTTCAGGGGTCGATGGCGGGCAAGCGGCCGGGGCGGGTCATCGCTCCCGGCGTGCACCTGCCCCAGCCGGGCACGGAACCGGAAGAGCCCCCGCCCGGTGAGGTCGAACTCGACTACGTCGGCTCCCTGGCCAACGCCGCCAAGGTCATCGCCGCACTGCACCGGGGCGAGAAGCGGCTGGTGTTCTGCGACTCGCGCAAGTACGTGGAGGAACTCGGGCACGCGCTGCGCGGACTGGGCGTGACCACCTTCCTGTCCCACGCCTCCCTGGCCCTGGACGAGCGCCGCCGCGCCGAGGCGGCCTTCACCGAGGCCCGCGACTGCGTCATCGTCGCCACCAGCACCCTGGAACTGGGCATCGACGTCGGTGACCTGGACCGGGTCATCCAGATCAACGCACCCGCCAGCGTCGCCTCCTTCCTCCAACGCATCGGCCGGACGGGGCGCAGACGGGGGAGCGCCCGCAACTGCCTGTTCCTGGCCGTGGACCAGTCCGGGCTGCTGGACGCGGCCGGACTGCTGCACCTGTGGGGACGGCACTGGGTGGAACCGGTCGTGCCCACCCCCGAGCCCCGGCACATCGTCGCCCAGCAGCTGCTGGCGCTGTGTCTTCAGGAACCCGAGGTGGCCGAGAACCTGTGGCCGGAGTGGTGGGGTGACCTGGAGCCCTTCCACCAGGGCGCGCCTATCGCCGCCCACCTGATCCGGGAGGGCTTCATCGACCTGGACGGCGGGTTGATGATGATCGGTTCCGAGGCCGAGAAGTGCTTCGGCCGTCGCCACTTCATGGAACTGACCAGCGTCTTCACCGCGCCACCGCAGTTCACCGCCCTGCACGGTCGCACCGAGATCGGCCGGGTGGATCCGGCGCTGCTGGCCGCCGACGAGGAGCAGACCGGTCCGCGCCGCCTGCTGCTGGCCGGGCGCACCTGGGTGGTCACCTGGGTGGACTGGCGTCGCCAGCGGTGCCAGGTGGAGCCGGTCGAGGGCGGCGGTGGCAAGGCCAAGTGGGACTCGGGCGGTCACCTGGGCTCGGTCTTCGAGCTCACCCGGGCTGTGCGCGAGGTGCTGCTCGGCGCCGACCCCAAGGTGAGGCTCACCCAGCGGGCGGTCAGGGCCCTGGCCAAGGCGAGGGAGGACCACCTGGACCTGGTGCACCCCGGCGGGTCGGTGATCGTGCGCGGGGTGGGGGGCGACCTGCGCTGGTGGACCTGGGCCGGGGCCAAGGCCAACCTGACCCTGATGGCCACCCTCGGGCCCGCGGCGGACCCCAAGCAGCAGCCGAGCGACGCCTGCCTGCGCCTGAACGCTAGCCTGGAGCCGCGGACCTGGGCGGCGGCCAAGCGGGCCGCCCAGGAGCGGATTACCCTGCCCGACGTGGGTGTGCGCGCCCTGGACGGCCTCAAGTTCAACGCCGCACTGCCCAAGCACCTGGCCGAACGCACCCTGTCCGCGCGCCTGGCCGACGTGGAGGGTGCCCGGACCCTGCTGGAGGAGCCCACCCGCTTCGTGTGCACCTGAGGGCCCGTGAGACGGAGAGGATCCTCCTAGCCGGGGCCTACTACTGTTGGCTTCGAGTGGAAGCGCTGCTGCGGTACGTGGCCGAACCCGACCAGTTGTACGACGGAACCCCGCGCTGGCTTGGTTGATATGCCCGGAAGGCCAACGGGAGAACCGCTCCGCTGGGCGGGAAGGACGCCTGCCGCGTGTGCCGGGACCGTGTCCCTCCCAGGGGTGATGTTCTCTGAGGTGCGAGGTACCCTGAGGTTTCCCTTGATGCCACCGGCATACCCCTCATGGCTGCCGCGCCCATATTCGCTGCCGTTGCTGGTGCGCTCATCCGTGACTCGTTCGGGACAAAGCAGTCGTGGTTCAAAGCCTCCGTACGCGGTCTGGGTGCGGGTGTGGTCTCCGTCCTGCTTTTCGTCTCGGCGCAACTGCTTCTGGACCCGGACGCGCTCCTGAGTACTTCGGCGTTGTTTCGCCTGTCCTTCTTCCTCGTTCCTGTCGGGTTCACGACCGGATTCACCTTCGACCTTGTCTTCGACCGGCTGCGCCACGCAGAGGCGTTGAGACTGACGGAGATCGCTACCCCTCTCCAGGAGGGACTCCCACAGAGATCCGCTCCTCGTGAATGCCCGGGCCGCGCGCGAGGTGTCGGGAACCTTGACGACGCCGACGGTGCCCGTGCCCTGCTGGAGCGACTGATCCCGTTCGCGCAGGTGTGACGATGAGCAGGCCTGATGAACGGGGTTTCGGGCCTACTCGTCCCCCAGCTCCATGTCCTCGACCAGGGGGATGTTCTGCGGGCCGGGGTGCGTGAGGCCGAGGAGACCGGGAGAGTTGTAGCCAACCGGGATGAGGCCGTGTGTGGGCTCGAACTCGGAGGGGAGGTTCGTGTCCACCACGAAAAGCTGAAAGGGATTGTCCCGGGCACCGGCGATCGCCTGAATTCGCTTGTAGATGTTCAGGCTCAGTGCCTGGAGCGGCCCCAAAGACTTCTGCGGGCTGTCCAGGATCAGGCAGCTGGGGAGGCGGTAGTTTGGGTTACTGAGCGCGGTCGAATGCAGGGTGAGCCAGTACCCCACGATGAAGGGGATCTGGTTGCCTCCGCTGATGTTGACCCTGTCGAACCTCGTGCCGTCGATGTACGGCAGGTAATCCTTCGAGGAGATCCACCCCTCCTCCACATTGGGTGTGTGTAGGGCGTGCAGGAGACCGTTGTACAGAGTGCTCAAATGCTCGAACAGGTTGTCGTTGGAGCGCCGAAGGTACTCGTCTCTGTCCCGATGCGCCTCCGCCGCGGTGTTGACCTTCGCCTCGGCCTGGGCCACATCCTCCTGGAAACTGGCGATCTGAAGGTCGACACCCAAGGCATCCTCGAGTCTGCCGATCTCGGCCTCGGTACGGGCCAGGGCCTCCCTCACCAGGGAAAGTTCCTCGACGTGGGGGCTGTTGGCGCCAGTCAGGAGCTCAATCTCCTCACGGAGCTCACGGTTACCCGCCTGGAGTTGCTCCAGATGGGTATGGAGGACCTCCCTCTCCCGCTCACCCTGGCGGTGCAGAGCCATGAGCTCTTCCCGCTGTTGGGTCAGCTGGACCTCCTGAGCCCCGGACTCACCCGGGATGACGAGTGGAAGGGCTCCCTCCCGCCCCGTCCTCCTCCGGAGGCCCTCCTCTGGTGCTGGTTCAGGTTCGTCCTGCAGACAGAGCCGACACGTGTTCTCGGGCACGGACGGTCCACGTTCGACGATGGACTGCATACAGCGCGGGCACTGGGAAAACTCGATGTGGGCCAGCAGCCCACCAGCACTGTTGACGCGCTGGACACGGTCAAATTCCCTTTCCAGTTCGGCCACGCGTGAACGTCGTTCTCCCTGGACACCATCGAGGGACTGAAGGGCTTCCCGAGTCCGAAGAACACTGTTGCGGTTGGTTTCGAGCAGGCCCTGCAGGGTGAGTGCGCGGTCGTCCCGGGTGCCCATGGCGGAACGTAGCGCGGCGAGGCTCTCTGAGAGACGGTCGCGGCGCTGCTGAGCCTCCGCCAGTCCTTGGCGCACATCCGACCCGGAGGGCAGTGAGGCCCGCTCCCGGAAGGCGGTCACCCCCTCGTTACGCCTCTTGGACTGCCGAAGGTGGTCCCGGGCCTTCAGTAACTGCTCCTCCAGATCCTGAAGTCGCTGGTCGATCATGTCGAACAGCAGCTGGAAGAGACGCCTACGCCGCTGGGTCACTCCGGATGCGTCGTGGTGAGCGATACGCTGGTCGATGTCGCTCTGGGAGACGTGGACGTAGTCCCAGACGTGCGCGAAGGTTAGGGTGTCGCGCTGTCCGTTCACGGTGAAGTCGACGTCGTCGCGTATGCCCAACCATTCCAGGAGACGTTTTCCGATCGTCGGCACCTCGGAGGTGCTGTCCGACACCGGATAGCTACCGATGTCCTCCTGAAGCGTCAGGTCGTAGACCTGGACCTCACCCGGGGTGACGGTGCTGCGGGACAACCGGAGTTCCTGGGTTCCCGCCTCGATCTCGACGTGAACCTTGAGCACCTTCCGTTCCACGACCGGAGTCTTGCGGAACTTCAACCCCAGCCCGAACTTGACGAGTTCGATGATGGTGCTCTTGCCCGACCCGGGAGGACCGATGATGAGGTTCAGGCCGCCGGAGAACTCACGGCGCGAGAGTTCTTCCGGCCGGTCTGTCTCGACCTCCAGAGTGTTGATACGGAAGCGGGTACTCACCTGATCACCTTCCCGAAATGACGGGTGTCGATCTGTGGAAGGTGCGCACGGATGAGTAGGGACAGACGGTTTCCGCTGAGGTGCCCGGCAGCCTCGGCGATCACCGAACAACGGTCTGCCACTCTTCTCCACGGCGGAGTGGCCCGGGCCCGTTCGTTCACAGACGCTCCCGCCGGGGTGGGGGCCAGGGTGACACGCGAACGCCCCTCGTCGCCGGGCCGGAGAAGACGGCGGCTTATGAGAGCCCCCACGACCGTGTAGTAGCGCTCGTCCCAGGGGCCGTAGCGGTGCCGACGCATGGGAGCTTCCGGGTTCTGGGCGTCCGGGGCGGACAGGTGGAGCCTTGGGTCGTCTGTGCGAAGCTCTTCCAAGGCCCGATTTGCCAACCCCGGGTAGCGCAGGAGGAAGTCCAGCTTGGCAAGCTGGGTCAGACCGTCGACGTGACCAGGGGTGGGGTGGGCGTGAGCCACCGCGTTGACCAGTAGGAGGACCCGAATCTCGTGGTAGTCGCGGTCGCGTTGGAACAGCGTGAGGTGTTGCACGGTCACGAGTCCTCCTGCTGGGTGTCGGGAGGGGACAGGGCGCGGGTGTTGGACTCACCAAACTCCAGGAGCAGGGCGTCGGCGTCGAACCGCTCTTCGGTGAACCAGACCCAGCACTTGTTGGTGACGTGGGCCACCGCTCCGGTCAGCAGCGTTCTGGTGAGGGGGAAGGGAAGCTCTGGGAGCCCGTCGACGGGAAGGCGGATGCTGTCACCCCACAGACGCCAGCCCATGTCCTCCTGCGGCACCTTCCGATTCTTGAGGTCGTACCCGACGTCGTCGACACGCTGCAGCAGTTCCTTGGTGAAGACCTCCACCTGGGCGTGGTTGCCGGGGGAGTCGTCCACCCCGTCCGTGGCGTCCTTCCATGATTTCATGCTGTCCTCGGCACGTTGGATCTCGTTGGCCCCGCATCGACCGGCGTCCATCTTCACCGAGACCTTGTGGCGGTAGGGGAACTCGGGCGCGAGAAAGTGGCGAGGACGCCTCACCACGCTTCTGATGACCTCCCGGGCCTGGTCGGTGGTGATCCTGCGGCGGAGTATGCTGTGGGGCAGTTCCCGGCGTTCGTCGGAGTGGGATTTCTGGACGAGCTCACTGAGTTCGCCCCATTCGAGTCGCAGGCTGGCGCGCATGCTTTGTTCCACGAAATCCGTAAGGGTCTTCCATACTGATTCCGCTTGTTCGATCGGGTGTGCTAACCCTCGCAGGACCGGTTGGACGTAACTGATCGGTGCAGAGGAATCAATGGTGCGCCGTCCTGGGATGTTGGTGTCCAACTGAAGTTTCCTCAGGAAAGGGTCGACCTTGCCCAGGAGTGCGCTGTTCGGTTTGCAGTCCTGTGCCCGGGCGCGTCGGCCGGAGGCCTCTTCTTCGCTGAGCCCAGCCTGCTTGTGATTCATCAACAGGTGCTGGGAGAACTTGTGACCCAGACCGGTGAACGCTGAGTCCGGCACCTCCCGTCGAGGGCTGCCGGAGGAAGCGTCGCTGACGAGGCACAGGTCTCCCAGGGGGGAGGTGCTGGCGCGGTGGAGAGCGTTGTTGGTAGAGAGTCGGCAACCGGAGACACTGGGGAGTCGCTGGGAATTTCGGTAGAGGTGGGCGAGACCACCCTTGTCTAGGAGACTGGACCACTCCCAGGCGCCCTGGTCCAGATCCCGTTCCTTGCCTGAAACGAGGACGGTTTCGGGGCCGTTGAGGAGAACCCAGTCCTCCCAGTGCTCACTGATCAGGGCCCGATGTGGTAGGTCACGTCCTTCCCGTTGGTCAATGATGTCGTCCGCGACGAGTATCAGGAGATCACGCGCGGCGACGCGGCATTGCCACGCGTACTTGTCGAAGGTCCGAGATCCCACGTCCTCTGGTGGGCGTGTCGTGGCCAACTCGAACTCGTCCAAACAGCACCATCCGCTCTGGCTTCCCTCTGTCTCTATGTGTTTCTATCATTTGCAGTACTCCCAACAGCGAGGGTTGTGTCCGTTCTGTGATTAATCGATATGTGGGCGTTTCCTGAGGCAAAAAGGCATCAGCAAGGGTGGAGGAGGATAAATCTGCAGCCAGGATGTCAAGAGGCGAAAGGCGGGTTTTACGAGCGAACTTCGGGAAACCCGAGGAGGCGCATGTGGTCGCTGGTGATGACAATGCCGCTCCGGGGTCGTGACCTGTGACAGTCAGTCCAAAGTCAGCCCCGAACCGCCTTCGCGACGGCGGCGATCTGGGTCAGCAGGGACGCTGGCTCGCTGTCCAGGTTCAACACGTGCTGGTGTACGGTCACGCCCGGACTGCCGTGTAGGCGGTGTTGTCCGACCGTGGTCCCCGGGCCCGCCGCGTAGACCAGGTGTCCTTCAGCGAGGTCGAGCCGGGTGCAGTACGCCAGCATCTGGTACAGGTCTCCTACGTGCCCGCCGGTGTCCTTGGACTGTTTGTACTTGGCGTCCACCACCCCGGCGGGCGCGCTGGCGCCCGGGGGCTCGTAGACGAGGTCGGGGCGCAGTTGGGCGGTGTGCGCGTGGTCCAGGTGGAAGCGCCTGTCCTGGAGCAGGCATCTACCTCCTCTGCTGCGCAGGGCATCGGCGAGGGCGCGGGTCACGAAGTCCTCGAACACCTGCCACATGCGCAGGACGAGGCCGTCTGCGCGCAGGGCCTGGTTCTCGGCGAACTCGTAGGAGCCGGAACGGAGGACGAGCTCGGCCAGCCGGAGCGGGCCCTGGAAGCGGGTGTTCAGCCGACTGGGCAGCCAGGCGGGCAGTTCCTGGCCAGGGGGCAGAGGGCTCACCCCCTCCAGGCGGATGAGGACCCGTCTCAGAAGGGCACGTGTGCCGGGCGGGACCCCCGCGCTACGGAGGAGCTTGCGCGCGGCGGTGAGCAGGATCCGGTTCTCGGCGATGTCCGTGGTGTGGTCGTCGTAGCGGATCTCCGCGGGCAGGAGCATCCCGAAGCGGCGGCGGGCCTGCTCGGTGGTCCGCAGGCGGCCACGGAGGACCGGCGCCGACTCCTCGACTGTGCGGTAGCCCTGGAGAATCCCCTGTCCAAGGGCGCGTTCGCACATGCGGGCGAAGGCATGGGCGATGACGGGAAGCAGGTCGTCGTTCTCATGGACATCCACCGACTCCTGGTGCCAGCGCATGCCTCCCTGCGCGTAGCCGAGGAGGAAGAACAGGCGCCGGACGGGGAGCTTGGGCGTGATGACCAGGTCGACCGCCTCCCGGTGGGAGGTAAGTCGCACGGACCCGACCATCTCGCGGTCGGCGCTGACACACCAGTGCCCCTCGGTCTCCGGTGTCACCGTGACCAGTTTCGAGGCGGTGAGGAGGGCGGCCTGCGCAGCGGTGAGCCGGACGCCCCGCTGTGGCTTGTGCTCGGTCAGCCGAACGATCGTCACGACTGCTCATCCAGTTGCAGGGCCTTGCGCAAAGACACGAGTCCGTACCTGGCCTCCACGTCCGTTCCGTCGCCGTAGTGGTGCTCCTCGAGGAGGGGGAGGATCTGGTGGCGCCACACGCGGTCCAGGCCGGTGGGGGAGGAGTGGATCGACGTTCTCATCAGGTACGACGGGCCGATGCGGAAGTCACGGTCGTCGATCCGGTCGTTGAGCGCGTCCAGCAGGAGCGCTGGGGTCTCCGGCAGGTCGTGGCGTTCGAGCCACTTCCGGAGCACCGAGGACACGGGTGCGGAGCTCGGGTGCAGCTCGGTGAACCAGAACCGTCGGCGCATCGCGGTGTCGACGAGGGCGATCGAACGGTCCGCGGTGTTCATGGTGCCGATGATGACCAGATTCCGTGGAAGGTCGAACCCGGCGTCTCCATCTGTCCCGTAGAGCAGCCGGACGGACCTGTTCCGGTACTCCAACAGGAAGTAGAGCTCTCCGAAGACCTTGGCGAGGTTTCCCCGGTTGATCTCGTCGACGATCAGGACGAACGGCTCCGTCGGGTGTTTGCGCGCGGCACTGGCGAGCGTGCGCAGGGGGCCGGGAGTGAGGGTGAAACCTGCGGACCGCTCGGAGTCGCCGGGATGGGGTCGGTACCCCTCGAAGAAGTCCTCGTAGGAGTAGGACGGGTGGAACTGCACGAGCTGGGAGTTCTCCGGCCGGTCCCCGGTGAGGTGGCGGGCGAGTTCCTGGGCCAGGTGGGTCTTTCCGGTACCCGGGGGACCGTAGAGGACCAGTTGGGGCTTGTCGCGGAGCAGGTCGACGCACTCCGCGAGCCACGCCCTGTCCATGAAGGCGCTCCGTGCGAACTCCTCGGTGGGTTCGGGTAGAGCGAACTCCCGCTGCTTCGGCGGACGCCGCCGGGAGCCGTTGGCCAAGGCCTCCAGTTCCTCACGGAAGCCGGTGAGTTCGAGCAGGTCGCTGTTGGGTGTGCCGACCCTGGACGCAAGTTCGGTGGACAGGTCCTCGGACAGGTCGAGCGGCGCGGAGCGTGTGTGCCATAGGACCCGGCGGACCAGCCTGTGCGGGGCCGAGGGAGCATCGGTGCCCAACTCCTCGCCGTCCACCACGCCGAGGTGGACCTGCTGGCCGACGTTGGTAAGGATGAGATCCCCGCCCCGCATCTTGGAGACGAAGCTGTGCAGCGCGAAGACGAGTCGTTCGCGTTCCTCCGCCGACCAGTGCTGGTGGAGGCGTTCGACGGTGTCGCGGACCACGGTCTCGCCCACGCCCGGGCGCAGGGAATCGGCTCCGTTCGCGGTCAGGGAGCACACGCCCTGTTCCAACCAGGGCAGATGGACGGAGGTGTCACCGAGGCCGGTGTCCCGGATCAGCCAGGCGCGTGCGGGCGACGGGGCTTGGCCGGGAGCGGTGTCTACGCTGGTGGAGGTGGCCTGCTCGGTGAGTTCGGCTCGGGAAACGCGATGATTGCTGAGAGTCCAACCGTTGGGACCGAGGATGCCGTCGGTGTCCAGCAGAGCGTTCGCTGCGGCCTGTTCCTCGTCGGTGAAATGGGCGCACTCCGGTGCCCGTCCCTCCTCGTCCAGGACACGGTGCCAGCCCTCGGGGCGTACGGCGGACAGGTACTGCATGAGGGCGGTCGCGTCCAGGCCGGTCACTTCGGTCAGATCCCGCAAAGCGACCCAACGGCCCTCGGGAAGCGTCTGCAGGAGTTCGCCCGCCAGTTCGTAGCCCTCCCGTGCCTGCCGCCACTTCTGGTAGCGGCTGTCCACCAGTGAACCCAGGTCCTCTTCGGGAGCGAGGTTGGACAGGACGTGGCGTCCCGCACCGGTCAACCGCCAGGTTCCGTTCCCGTCCTTGCGCAGCCAGCCAGCCTTGACGATGCCTGCCGAGTCCCAGGTGAAGCGGGTGAAGGCACTGGTTTTCCCCGGTACGGCCGCAGCCCACTCCCTCTCCAAACCGGGAACCGAACCGAGGATGAGGTTCCAGACGGTGTTCTTGTGCACGCCTTCGGGGTGCTTGTCCAGCACTTCGAAGAGTGTGCGCGTGATCTTGGCGCTGAGCTCGCTACGGGATGCCACGAAGGCTGCCTTCCGGGACACGGGGTCAGGGAGAGAAGTGACGAGCGTACTGGCACGACCGTCCCGTCGTATGTCCTTTTCGTCCTTCTGGGGACCTTCGTGGCCTGGAGTGGCCGGAAGCGGTCAGAGGCACGCGTCTTCTGACGCACCAGGATCCTGGTTGGTAGAACCTGCGCGGCGAAGTGCCAGCGGAACGCAACCGAGTGGTCCCCTCCTGCCGAGCAGAAGGGGACACGGGGTCAGATCTGGTTCTCGCCGCCGTCGACGTACAGGTTGGTGCCCAGGAGGAAGCTGCTGTCCGTGGAGGCGAGGAAGGCCACGGCGGCGGCGACCTCCTCGGGGCGGCCCATCCGACCGATCGGGAGATCGGCGACCAGGCCTTCCCTGAAGGCCGCGGCGTTCTGCTCGCCGGCGAGTTCGGTGATGCCGGAGGTGTCGATCGGCCCTGGTGAGATCGCGTTGACCCGGATCCCCCGGTCCTTCAGTTCGTTGGCCCAGGTTCGCGCGAAGGATCGGATCGCGGCCTTGGAGGCCGCGTACGCGCCGAAGGCCGATGTGCCGCGATCGACGGTGGTGGAGGCGTTCAGGATCACCGAGGCGCCGTCGTTGAGCAGTGGCAGCGCCTTCTGCACGGTGTGGAGCGTGCCCTTGACGTTGACGTCGAAGATGCGGTCGTACTCTTCCTCGGTGGTCTGTTCCAGCGTCGCGAACGAGGCGGCGGCCGCGTTGGCGAACAGCACGTCCAGGCCTTGGCCGCGCTCGCGCACCATGGCGTACAGCCGGTCCAGGTCGGCCGGGTCGGTGATGTCGCCCGGCACCGCGGTGACCGCGGAGCCGATGGCCTCGGCGGCCTCGTCCAGCTCGGCCTTGCGCCGCCCGGTGATGAACACGTGCGCGCCCTCGGCCGCCAGCCGTGCGGCGGTGGCCCGGCCGATACCCCGCGTGCCTCCGCCGGTGACGACGGCGATCTTGTCTTGCAGTCTCTGCATGGTCTGAACTCCACAGAATTCTGTTCCGATCGGAACAGAATGAGGCTACAGTACTTCCAGGCCGATCGGTACAGAAGTGGTAGGATGCTGCGTGTGGAGGGCATCAAGAGAGCGCCGGTGGGTCGGCCGAGGGGATTCGACGCCGAAGAGGCCCTGGAACAGGCCATGGCGATGTTCTGGGAGCACGGCTACGCCGGTGTCAGCCTGACCGACCTGACCCGCGCCATGGGCATCACCAAGACGAGCATGTACGCGGCTTTCGGCAACAAGGAGGAGCTGTTCCGAAGGGCCCTGGAGCGCTATGCCGAGGGCCCGGCCTCCTACGGCATCCGGGCGCTGGAGGAGCCGACCGCCCGGGAGGTGGCCACGGCCTACCTCAACGGCTCGATCGCGGTGTCCACCCGGCCGGATTGCCCCGCCGGATGCCTGGGTGTCCAGGGTTTTCTGGCCGCCAGCCATCTCGGGGAGCCCGCCCGCGACACCCTGAGTGCCTGGCGCGTCGAGAACCTCTCACGCCTGCGCGATCGGTTCCGGCAGGCCGTCGACGAAGGCGACCTGCCTCCGAACGCAGATCCGGAAGTACTCGCCCGCTACCTCATGACCATGGCGAACGGCATCGCCGTCCAGGCCACAAGCGGCGCCGACCGCGACGAACTCCAGCAGATGGCTGACGCCGCCCTGCGGAACTGGCCACCCCTCTGACCACTCTTCCCGACTGAGCCCACCGGCAGGATGGTGCCGTCCCGCCGCGCCGGGTGGTGCGGCTGCGCTCTCCGTGTAGCCCCGTGGCGCCGTTCCCTTCGCCGAGCTGGGAGGGGCAGGGCCCGCGCACCTTCGCGGGGCTGCCCCAGGATCCCGCTGACCGTTCGGCCACAGTGCCTCGGGACCGGCAGCGCCGTCTCCGTTGGCCTCGCCTACGGGTGCCAGCAACGGCTGCGGAAGGTTTCCCGCGTTGTGGAGGTCCGGCCCTGCCGGGGCGATCGGTTCAGGCGGACGCGGAACCGGTGGAGGTCAGTAGGGTCCTGGGTATCGGCGGGACGGGTTGGTTCCGACGTGCCCCGCGGCCGACCTGGACTGGTTCCCGGCTCTCAGCGACGCAGCGCAGAGCCTCCCGGGCAGCCAGGTGTCCCGCCTCCCGGAAGCTCTCCGCACCGGAGTCGACCTCGTGCCACATGGCGTCCCGCAGTACCACGCGGGCGGCGAAGACCGGTCGGCCGCCGCCCGCCTCCTCCCATGCCTCGCGCACGCCCTCGGCGAAGGCGTGGACGAACTCCTCGGGCAGCGGTTCCCCGGGGAAGCGGCACGCCTCGGGAAGGTCGTCGGTGAAGGCAAGGACCAGGCCCGCGCCGTCGTCCGGCAAGGGTTCGAAGTCAGCCCAGACCACGGCGAAGGTACAGGGACAGCACACCTGCCAGATGTGGCGGACGAACACACCGGTGACCGGACGGGGCAGGGCGGGTGGCCGCTGATGATGGGCGGTCACCGGCGCCTCCTTGTCAGCTGTCGCAGCTCTGACAGCGCCGTGTGGCGACCCGCTCGGTGTTGCCGTGCGTGGCTTGGGCGGGGGAGCCTCCGCCGAGGCGGCGCCACAGCTGCGGGTCGGGCTTGGGGATCCAGCCCCAGAGCGGCGCCTTGATCTCGGAGTCGGACTGGTGCAGGCAGCCCGGGCGGTGGGCCACGCCGCGCGGCGAGATGAGGATGGTGCCTCCGGGAAAATGCGCGTCACCCAGGGAAGGGTTGCCGCCCTGCCCGGGGGCGTTCCGGTTCTCGTGCACGAGCGAGCACGCGCAGCCGCCGCCGATGGGGAGTTCACAGAAGTCACAGCGTTCCATGGCCTGATCATGCACGGGCCCGGTGACGAACGGGCCCCGCAGCGCTTGCCAGGCCCACACCGCACAGCTGTTGCGCCAGCTCGGGTGGGGTGTGGCCGTTTCCGGCCATGCCCCCGACTGGCCTCCCGGCGACCGGGGGCGGGCACGATCGTCGCTCACGCGACCAGGGAGGCTGCGGCTTGTACTGCCGCGGTGGCGGCCCCTCCTGATCCCTCGAAGCGGAGGAGCCGAAACCGTCTGCGGCGGCGCGGACCAAGGCTTCGAAACAGGACGGAATCGGAAGCCTGAGCAGCGATTTCGCCCCTGCCCGATCCCCGTGACCGGCGCGGGGGTAGCTCCGGCTCATGACCACGACACAGAGCCAGCAGGACACCGCCGCCGTCACCACGCGCATCGTCGACCACTTCGACAGCCGCAAACGGGCCTGGGCCAAGGAGGCGGTCCGGCTGCTGCACGCCGACGCCACGCGATCGGCGGACACGCACGTCTTCCAGTTCCCGCTCCCCGCGGAGTGGGGCATCGACCTCTACGTCAAGGACGAGTCCGTCCACCCCTCCGGCAGTCTGAAGCACCGCATGGCCCGCGCGCTGTTCCTGCACGCGCTGTGTACCGGGTGGATCGAACCCGGCACGCACGTGTTCGAGGCGTCGAGCGGTTCCACGGCGGTCTCCGAGGCCTACTTCGCCAAGCTGCTGGGGCTGAAGTTCACGGCCGTGGTGCCCGAGAGCACCAGCCAGGAGAAGGTGGAGCTCATCAGGTCCTACGGGGGAGAGGTCAGGCACCCCGGCCCAGACGGCGACATCGAGAAGGAGGCCGCCCGCCTGGCCGCGGAGTCCCCCAAGGGCCACTTCATGGACCAGTTCACCTACGCCGAGCGCGCCTACGACTACCGCGACGACCACAACGTGGCGGCGACGATCTTCCGGCAGATCGCCGAGGAGCGCCACCCCGACCCCAAGTGGATCGTGGTGGGAGCGGGCACCGGGGGCACGAGCGCGACCATCGGCCGCCACATCCGCTTCAGCCGCCGCGACACCCGGGTGTGCGTCGTCGACCCGCAGAACTCGGCCTTCTTCCCCAACTGGACGACCAACGAGGGCCGCCCCAAGAGCCAGTGGCCCAAGGACCCCTCGACCTGGATCAAGGGAAAGCCCTCCCACATCGAGGGGATCGGGCGTCCGACAGTGGAGCCCTCGTTTCTGCCCGCTGTCGTCGACCGGATGATCTCGGTGCCCGACGCCGCCTCGATCGCGGCCATGCGCCTACTCCTCTCCCGGCTGCGCCACCGTGCGGGGCCCTCGACCGGGACCAACCTGTGGGGCGCGCTGCGGATCGTCGCCGAGATGCTCTCCGACGGGGAGAGGGGCAGCGTCGTCATGCTCATGTGCGACCAGGGCGAGCGGTACATGCACAACTACTACGACGACACGTGGGTCGAGAAGGAGCTCAAGCTGGACCTGAAGCCGTACACCAAGGTGCTGGAGGACTTCCTCTCGACCGGCCGCTGGAAGGAGCCCGCGGCCTCCGGCGTTCCCGCGGCGAGGAAGGCCTGAGGGCGGCCGCCGTTGGGGTGTGGGAGACCAGTGTCCGAGCTCCGCGTACACGGAGGCGAATTCACCGCCGACCCGGGTCCGGCCGTCGTGGTCGCGATGAGCGGTCTGCGCGATGGCTTCCGGTTCGTCGCGGATGCGGTCGAGAATCTGCCGTTGCTGTTGCTGAAGCCCTGTCGGCCGCGGCGTGGGTTCTAGTGGTGGTCGCCACCCCCATGTCCAGGGCCGAGGCGGAGTCCGCCAGCGGCGGCCACATGACGGCGATGCTCCAGGCCTGCGGGGTCGGCCGCCGGGGGACCCCGGGGAGGTCGCCGAGGCCGTGGCCCTCCTTCGCCGGGTCCCGACTTCCGGTACGTCACCGGAACGGACCTGCTCGTGGACGGGGGCCAGGCGGCTTGGATCCGCTGGCACCGACCGGTGGAGTGAACGCAGGCCGCCGGACCGCCGGGCCCTCGGTACGCCGCCGCGCGGACCGGGGGCCCTGGTGTGCGGGGGCCTTGGTGTGTGGGCGGGGGCTGCCGGTCAGCCGCCCCTGGCGAGGGAGTTCCCGCTGTCCCAGGTAATGACAGGGCCTCCCACGGGCGCGTTCGGCTTCCTAGCCTGGAGGGCATGGACTACCGCAGCCAGATCCGGGACTTCCTCTCCACCAGACGGGCGAGGATCACCCCCGAGCAGGCGGGTCTTTTCGCCTTCGGCGGCAACCGGCGGGTGCCGGGCCTGCGCCGTGAGGAACTCGCCATGCTCGCCGGGGTGAGCGTGGACTACTACACCCGCATCGAGCGGGGCAACCTCAGGGGCGTCTCCGAGAGCGTCCTGCACGCCCTGGCCGAGGCGCTCCGGCTCGACGAAGCCGAGCGCGCCCACCTGTTCGACCTGGCGCGCACGGCGGGGGAGACGCCGGGAAGGCCCCGGCGCCGGTCCGCGCGCCAGCGCGTGCGGCCCGGCGTGCAGCGGATCCTCGACGCGATGACCGGTGCACCGGCGGTGGTGCAGAACGGGCGGCTCGACATCCTGGCCGCCAACCGGCTCGGCCGCGCCCTGTACGCGCAGGTCCTGGAGGTGTCCGGGCGGCCCGCGAACTACGCGCGGTTCGCCTTCCTGGACCCCCGTGCGCGGGACTTCTACCCCGACTGGGAGCGGGCGGCCAACGACACCGTCGCGGTCCTGCGCACCGGCGTCGGGCGCGATCCCTACGACCGGGCCCTGTCGGACCTGGTGGGGGAGCTGTCCACGCGCAGCGAGGACTTCCGGACCCGGTGGGCGGCGCACAACGTCCACCAGCACCGCACGGGCACCAAGACCATGCAGCATCCCGTCGTGGGCAGGCTGAAGCTGGACTTCGAGGCCATGGAACTGACCGCGGACACCGGCCTGTCGCTCTTCGCCTACAGCGCCGAGGCGGGGTCGCCTTCCGCGGAGGGGCTGGACCTGTTGGCGAGCTGGGCCGCGACCCTGGAGCGCGAGCGGGACGAGGCCCAGGCGGTCGACGGCGATCCGGCCGCATCGTCCCCGCGCTCGGACACCTAACGCGACCGCAGCTCTTCGGGGGAGTCCTCCGGCCCCGGCCCTCGGCCCCGAGTCTCCGCTGTCACTGTCACTGTCACTGTCGCCGTGCCGCGCACGTGCCACGGCTCCAGGCGGGCCTGTCCGTGACCCGCGGCGCGGGCACATGGGGGGTCCTGGCACACCCCTGAACGCCGATCCCCTGTACGACGCGGCCTGCCACACGACGGCCCCGGCCCCCAGACTGGAAACAGGCCGACGACCCCGGTCCTCCTCGCGGTGGACCTCCTGCGCGTCCGTCCTCGACGTGTTCACGCGCAGGCCCACCGCGACCGCCCCCCGCCGCCGCGCCCTCAGCTGTAAGGCCTGTGGGGGAGGACAGCACCCGAGCGAAGAAGGAATGAGGAAAGCACCTCGATGACGACGTGGACGAGCGAGGAGCTCGCCAGGATCACGGACGCGGAGGAACTGCGGCTCGCGCCCCTGCGCGTGGACGGCAGAGCGGATAGCCGCGGGCGGGTCTGGGTCGTGCGTGACGGCGACGATCTCTACGTCCGCTCGCTGAGCGGGCGCGTTTCCGACTGGTACCGGAGTACCCGGGTGCGCCCCAAGGGGCGCGTCCGGGTCGGCCGGGTCGCCAGGAACGTGGTCTTCGTCGACGCCGATCCCGGCCTCAACGACCGGATCGACGCCGCCTACCGGGCCAAGTACGGCCACTACGCCACCAGCCGTCTCAGGGCCATCACCAGCCCCGAAGCGGCCGCCACGACTCTGCGGCTCCCGCCCCCCCCCCCCNNNCCCCGAGTGCCGCCGGCGGCTCGGGTCCCGACGGCGCGTGGGCCGTGGAGCACCGCGTCCGACCGCGGCGTCCGGTTCCTGAGGAGAGCGGTTTCGACCGGTGGTGCCAACGCGGTCACCGCGCTCGACGTCGAGCTCTCCGAGGAGGAGGTCACCGCGCTGGAGGAGCACTACATGCCGCGCACGCCGACCTACTACGGCACCGAGTCGGGCTGCTAGGGCCACGAATGGGCTCCGCGCCCGGAGCGAGCGTTCCGGGCGCGGAGCTTCTTCGTGTTCTCCCGTTCCTTCAGGGCAGCGGCACGGCCCCCGGGAAAGGGGTCGCGCCTGGGCGGGGGAGGAACCCGCACCGGGGCGAGGCCGCTGCCCCGACTCTGCGTGCCGGGCCCGCCGCCCTGCCGCCCCGGCTCCCCGCGCACCCCGCCGACCCTGCGCGGAACCGCGTCCGCGGCCAGGGCCGTCAGGTCCCGTGTCGCGCCCCTGTCTCAGAGGCCGACCATCGACATCCCCGCGGCGTTGTAGCGGTCCCCCCGCACGCCGACCCGCGCGGCGAGCGCGTCCAGGTCGGCCACTTCGTCGGCTGACAGCGGCATCCCCGTTGCATCGGCGTTCTCGTCGAGGCGGCCAGTCCGACGGGTTCCGGGGATGGGCACGATCCACGGCTGCTGGGTGAGCAGCCACGCCAGCGCGACCTGTCCCGGGGTCGCCTCCTTCGCCCGGGCTAGCCCGCGTACGTGCTCCACGAGTGCCTCGTTGGCGGAGCGGTTCTCGGCCGAGAACCGGGGGATCGTGCCGCGGATGTCGCCGTCGGAGAACTCGGTGCCCGGGTCGACCGTCCCGGTGAGGAACCCCTTGCCGAGCGGGCTGAAGGGCACGAACCCCACCCCGAGTTCCGCGCAGGTCGGCAGCACCTGCGGCTCGGGGTCGCGGGTCCACAGCGAGTACTCGCTCTGCACCGCGGTGACGGGGTGGACCGCGTGCGCGCGCCGGATCGTCGCGGCGGCGGCCTCGGAGAGCCCGAAGTGGCGCACCTTGCCTGCCCGGACCAGATCCGCGACGGTGCCCGCGACGTCCTCGATCGGGACGTCGGGGTCGACCCGGTGCTGGTAGTACAGGTCGATCGTCTCGATGCCGAGCCTGCGCAGCGAGCCGTCGACGGCGCGCCGGATCTGCTCCGGTCGGGAGTTCACCCTGGGCGGGCGACCTTCTCCGATGTCCCAGCCGAACTTGGTGGCGATGACGACCTGGTCGCGCAGGGGCACCAGGGCCTCGCCCACCAGCTCCTCGTTCACGAACGGCCCGTAGACCTCGGCGGTGTCGAAGAACGTCACCCCCGACTCGACGGCGTGCCGGATCACGCGGATCATGTCGTCGCGGTCGCCGGGATTGGGGCCGTAGCTCTGCGACATGCCCATGCAGCCCAGGCCCATCGCCGAGACCTCCAGGTCCTGCCCCAGGGTTCTCGTGTGCATGCTCGTCCTCCTCGTCGGGTCGCGCGCGGGTGCCCCGCGTCGGCGCCCGTACCGACGGCGCCGGAACGGTCACGACGCCCACGCTAGGCCGCACCGCCGTCGCGAGGGAGGTACTGCCGTTCCCCGTGTCGTCAGGTCCCCCCCTGGCCCGGGCGCACGGTGCCGCCATGTCGGACGCGATCTCCGCGTACCTGGGGACCCTCCACAACAGCCGGTGCCGGACACTCGGCGGTCGACCCACCGATATCGACGCCCGTTTCGGGCTCGTGCGCGACTGGGAGCTCGCGGGACGGGTGCACCTGCGGGCTTGGCTGGTGCGGCTGCGCCACCGCCAGCACAAGGACGCCTACGTCAACAACCAGTACCGGTGCCTACAGCTGGCCAACGGAGTTCGCCCGGGCGTTCGCCGCCGACGGGGTCAGCGCGGAGAGGGCGGCGCGGGTCCTGTCGGCGCGGGTGAGGCCCTTCCTGCTGGAGGCGATGGCGTTCGTTGTGTGAGGATGGACTTGAGCTGAGCAGGAACCGAGTGGTTGGTGTGCCTTCAACTTAGATTGCGGTGAGATAACGGGCTGTGTTTCCGCAGGTCGTTTGCTCCGAGCTCCGCGCACGCGGAGGTGAACCGGGCAGGACCCTGCCCGGTCAGAGCCGGGGCCACCGAGCTCCGCGCACGCGGAGGTGAACCGGTGTTGGCGGGGTTGGCCAGGTTCAGGGTCCACCGAGCTCCGCGCACGCGGAGGTGAACCGTCGGCGTAGCGCTCGCGCAGCTGCATCAGCTGCCGAGCTCCGCGCACGCGGAGGTGAACCGGCCTGCCAGCGGCTGATCTCGCGTGAGGACATCCGAGCTCCGCGCACGCGGAGGTGAACCGCGGTACGCCGAGCGCACCGCATCCTGACGCCGCCGAGCTCCGCGCACGCGGAGGTGAACCGTCCGGGGGCCACTGGCGGACGCGGACGCCGCCCCGAGCTCCGCGCACGCGGAGGTCATTGGCCTAGATCGGTGAGACGTGGTTATGCGACACCCGCCCGGGTGGGGTGAGGTGTTCGTGTCAGCGCATCTCCCATGCGCCGCCCTCAGAAATCCGGTCATGGTTCGACCAAGGCGGGTGCTGACAGAGCCTGCTGTCCCCGCTGTCAGCACTCCCGCCAGCACCTGTCATCCCTGGCCAGAGCCTATTTCCGGTGCTGTCAGCGGACAAGCGCTGAGAAGAGTCCGCCCGCTCCACCCCGCGCCCGAACGCCTCGTGTCAGCCGCCTGCCAGCACCCCGCCCGCGTTCTGCTCGCCGGCTGTGAGCCCTCCGTGCGCCCGCCGTCAGCCGGGCTCCCTTTCGTGGTCCGCGTCATCACCGACACGGCCCGCGAAGGGAACAGACCCATGACGACCGAACCGCTCAACCGCGCCGAGAGGGAATTCCAGCTCCTCAACCTCGATGTCGCCGACCTCGCAGCGCAGCTCGTTCCCGCCACTGACATCCCTCCCACCACCCTGGTCGAGCTGCGCACCGCGCTCCTGGATCGCACCACCGACCGCCGCTCGCGTGACGACATCTGGCGGAGCCTGGTCGTGCGCGCCCAGAACCGCAAGGAGTGGATGGTCGCCGCGATCGGCTTCGCCATGCCCGCACTGCGCACCTGCGCCCGCCGCCTGTGCCAGGGCCTGGACCCCCGCACCGTCGAGGAGGTGGAGGAGGAACTCCTCGCGGGCTTCGTCCACGCCGTCCGTGAGGCCGACACCGCCTGGCACCGCCTGCACTGGGCGCTGCGCTGCCGCGCCCAGCGAGCAGGGATGCGGGCCCGGACCGCGGCGCTGCGCCAGCCGCTCCTCATGGCCGAGCCGCCCGTCACCGCCATCGCCTCGACCGGAACGCCGGACACGGTCCTCTGCCAGGCCGCCCGCCACGACGTGATCACCCCGGACGAGGCCGAGATCATCGGCCGCACCCGCCTGGAGGGCGTCTCCCTGGCCACGATCGCCCGGGAGCGGGGCGTGCCGTACTGGCGCCTGGCCAAGCGCCGCGCCCGCGCCGAGGAGCGCCTGGCCGAGGCGATCCGCACCCGCCAGTTCGCTGACCGGGTGGACCTGCTGCTCGTGGCCTGACCTGTGGTCCGGCCCGTCGTGGTTTGAGCGTTGCGGCGGGGTTGCCCCC
>ANAW01000082.1:56203-132257 GCA_000340945.1 Nocardiopsis synnemataformans DSM 44143
CCCCCGCGCACGCGCCGTGGGGAAGCGGTCTCGGAAGGTGCGGGATGAGCATGTCGTGGTATGTGCTGGCCGGAGCGGGACCGCTCCTGCTGTCCGCCTCGCCGACGGAACTCGTCCTCCCCGGGCTGCACGCCGCCCAGGGCGAGGACCCCTACCTGTACGCGGTGCACGCGGTGGAGGTGGTCAGGAGGATCACCCGGCTGGTGCAGCTGCTCGCCGTCTCCCTGGCCACGCTCTTCATCGCGGTCTCCGGGGTGCGCTGGATGGTGGCGGGCGGCGAGCCCGGGGAGATCGACAAGGCCAAGCGCGGCATCTACGGGGCCTGCATCGGCTACCTCGTCGCCCTGGTGGGCGAGGTGCTGCTGCTGGCCCTGGACTACGTCGTGAAGTACGAGCAGGGCGTCTGATGTCCCCGGCCGAACCGGGGGAGGGCGAGCAGGACCCCGCCGAGGTCTTCGACTGCGGGGTCCTGGAGGTCTCCTGCCACATCACCTCGTGGTTCCACGGCCTGGTCTCGGACGTGGTCAACCCGCTCTTCGGGTGGATGGCGGCCAAGGCGTTCCACACCCCTGAACCCACGCCCGGGGTGATCGGTGTGTGGGAGGGCGTGTCAGCGGCGGTCAACACGGCCTACGCGCTGCTGATCCTGACGGCGGGGCTGGTCATCATGGCCCACCACAGCCTCCAGGCCCAGTACGGGGCGCGGGAGGTCCTGCCCCGCCTGGTGGTGGGGTTCGTCGCCTCGAACCTGTCGCTGGTCGTGGTGCGACTGATGTCGGACTGGTCGACGGAGTTCGCCCGGGCGTTCGCCGCCGATGGGGTCAGCGCGGAGAGGGCGGCGCGGGCCCTGTCGGCGCGGGTGGGGCCCTTCCTGCTGGAGACGACGGCGTTCGTCGTGCTGCTTCTGCTGGTGCTCGTGGTGCTGCTGGTGATGTGGTCCCTGGTCGAGATCGTCCGGATCGTCATCGTGATCCTGCTGACGGTGGGCGCGCCGCTGATGCTGATGTTCCACGCGCTGCCGCAGACCAACCGGATCGCCGAACTGTGGTGGCGGGCGATGACGGCCGTGTGCGTGATCCCGATCGTCCAGGCGCTGGCCTTCGTCGCGCTGATGCGGGTGTTCTTCGAGGGGGACACCCAGGTGCTGTTCGGGGCCGCGCAGATCCTGAGCGGGGACGCGAACCTCTTCGACCTGTTCCTGCTCCTGGTTCTGGTCTACGTCCAGATCCGCATTCCGTTCTGGACCTACCGGGCCGTGCTGTCGGGGCAGCGGGGCAGGTCGCCGGTGGTGTCCGTCGCCAAGTCCCTGACTTGGGCGGCCGCGCTCACCACCGCGGCGGTCGCCACCGGTGGTACCGCGGCTGCGGGCACGGCGGCGACCGGGGTGGTACGGGGGCGCCTGGGTTCGCTGCTGCGGACGGTCCACAACGCCAGGACCGTCCGCCAGGCCGGGGCCGTCCACCAGTCCGCCGCGATGCAGCGCCGCGTGCGGACCTGGAGGTTCGGCACCCCGAACGCCTCGGCGTCGCCCACCCGGCACGGCCCCGCCGTCTCGCGGTCCGCGCCTTCGAACGCGGGGGAACAGGGCGGTCCGGTACGCACACCGCCCGCAGGAACCAGGACCCGCACCTCGGGGCCGCGACCGCCGGGCCACCGCCCGGACGGAAGGCCAACACCGCGAGCAAAGGTGCCGTGGACTGACCAGGACCGGTCGCAGAACCGCACACCACTACGGACCGGACCGCGCGGCCCGAACCCACCGCACCACCCGCACCGCGCACCCGCGCCCGCTCCCGGGACGAACCCGCCGTGGACCGATCACACCCGTCCCGTCGGCCACGCCCCGCCACGGACCGCGCCGCACGCGGACACACCGCGCCACCACCCGAGGCCGACGCCGCACCGGGCAGGCAGCAGCGCCCCGCACGAGCGCGCACACGCACGCCCCGAACCACGGAGGTGGCCGCTGCGCAGCCGCGGAGCCGGAGCCCACCGCAACGGGCCGCGCTGGCGATGGCGCTGGAACCCGTGGCGCACCTGACCACCACAGCAGAAGGGGAAACCGACCGTGGACCACGAGAACTCCGTCTGGCACGCCCGCATCCCGGCCGACATCGACCGGCCCGAACCCGTTCTGTGGAACCTCACGGCTCGCCAACTGCTCCTGCTCACGCCTGCCGCGCTCACCACCTGGGTGCTGTTCTCACCGATGGCGGGCTTCCTGCCCCTGTGGGCCTCGGTCGTCGTCAGCGCGGCGGTGCTCGCCCTGTCCTGGGTGCTCGCGCTCGGCCGACGCGACGGGATCGGCCTGGACCGACTCGCCGCGCTGTCCGTGCTCTGGCTGCTGCACGCCAAGCACCGCGCGCCCGCGACGCCGCGGGTCCGCCTGCCCCGGTGGGCGCCCAGGACCGCCCGGGGGCCGCGTCTGTCACCGCTGAACCTGCCCGCCGCGGCGGTGCACGACGACGGCACCATCGACCTGGGGCAGCGGTGCGCGGTGGTCCTGACCTGCTCCACCGTGCCCTTCCACCTGGCCTCCGGACAGGAGCAGGACCAGATCCTGGCCGGCTTCGCCGCCTTCCTGGACTCCCTGACCGAGCCCGCCCAGTTCGTCGTCCAGCGCCGCCGGACGGACCTGGACGCGCACATACGCGGCACCCGCGACCGGGCCAGAACGCTCCCGCATCCCAGGCTCAGGCGCGCGGCCCTGGCGCACGGGGCCTTCCTCGACGACCTCCAGCGCCGCCACCAGCTCGTCCACCACCAGGTGCTGCTGGTCCTGACCGCTGAGGGCTCCGTCCGCGAGGCGGGGGAGGCGCTGCTGTGGAGGGCGGAGGACGCCGTGTCCCAGCTCGCCGCCCTCGGCGTGCGCGCCCGCCTGTGCGAGGGCCCCGCCGCCGAGCGCGTGCTGCGCTCCTCCCTGAACCCGGACTCGGGAACCCGCTCGCTGACCACCACGCAGGAGGAGCGATGACCGTGCACGGCCGACGGACCCCGGGCGGGCCCGCCATCCGCCTGTACCCGCGCCGCCTGGACCTGGACGGGCGCCTGGCCCAGACCATGATCGTCACCGGCTACCCGCACGACGTCCACGCCGGATGGGCCGACCCGCTGCTCACCTACCCCGGCCACGTCGACATCGCCGTCCACGTCGTCCCGGTCCCCGGACAGGTCGCCGCACACCGCCTGCGCCGGCGCCGAGCCCGTCTGGAGTCGGCCTGGCGGACCGACGCCGCCAGGGGCGGGCTGGAGGACCCCCAGCGCGCGGCCGCGGCGCAGGACGCTGCCCTGCTGGCCGAACGCGTGGCGGGCGGGGAGGCGCGGCTGTTCCGGCTCGCCGTGTACCTGACGGTGCACGCCGCCACCCCGGAGGAGCTGGACGCCGAGGTGGGGCGCCTCTCCGCGCTGGCCGGTTCGATCCTGGTCGACCTGGCCCCGGCCACCTACCGGCCCCTGGCCGGATGGATCGCCACCCTGCCACTGGGCACCGACCCGGTGGGTGCGGTGCGGACCATGGACACCGACGCGGTCGCCGCGCTCATGCCGCTCTCCTCACCCGACCTGGCCGCCGAGCTGGGGGAGACCGCGGTCGTCTACGGGGAGAACGTGCACTCCGGCGGGCTGGTCGCCTGGGACCGGTTCAACGGCGACCTGGACAACGGCAACGCGGTCATCCTGGCCCGCAGCGGCAGCGGCAAGTCCTACCTCGCCAAGCTCGAACTGCTGCGCGCCCTGTACGCGGGGGTGCGGGCCAGCGTCATCGACCCCACCGACGAGTACGCCACCATGGCCGACGCGGTGGGCGGCCGACGCGTGCGGCTGGGGCGGCCGGACGGGCGCCTCAACCCCTTCGACCTACCCGAGATCGGGGAACAGGCCTTCACCACCAGGGTCCTGTTCCTGCACACCCTGGTCTCGGTCATGGTCGGAGCCCTGGACGCCGCCGAGAGCGCCGCCCTGGACCGGGCGGTGCTGGCCACCTACGCCGAGCGCGGCATTACGCGCGACCCCGCCACCTGGAACCGCACGCCGCCGATCCTCGCCGACCTCGTCGCCACCCTGCGCGGCACCGACAACGGCACTGACGGCGGGGCCGACCACGCCCGGACCGCGCACCTGCTGGCCGACAAGCTGGCGCCCTTCACCGACGGCTCCCACCAGGGACTGTTCGACGGCCCCAGCACCGCCGCGCTCACCGGCCACCTCACGGTCGTCTCGCTGCGCCACCTGCCCGACGAACTGCGCACCACCGGGCTCCTGCTGGTCCTGGACGCCCTGTGGTCCCAGGTCCGCGACAGCCCCCACCGCCGGCCGCGGCTGATCACCATCGACGAGGGCTGGTCGCTGCTGCGCGACCCGGTCGGCGCCAAGTACCTGTTCAACCTCGCCAAGAACGCCCGCCGCCACTGGGCCGGGCTCACCCTCGTCACCCAGGACGTGGCCGACCTGCTCGCCACCGACCTGGGACGCGCGGTGGCCGCCAACGCCGCCACCCAGATCCTGCTCCGCCAGGCCCCGCAGAACCTCGACGCCGTGTGCGAGTCCTTCCACCTCTCCCACGGAGAACGGCAGATCGTCGCCACCGCCGAACGCGGCAGCGCGCTGCTCACCTCCGGACACCACCGGGCGGTGTTCCGCGCCCTGGCCTCACCCGAGGAACACCGGCTGATCACCACCGACCCCGCCGAGCTCGCCCGTATGGAGAGGGAGGACCGCGGATGATCACCGTCGATCTCGCACTTCTGGTCGCTGCGGCAGCGGTGGCCGCGCTCGCCCTGTGCGCGTGGGTGGCCTGGGTGCTGGCCTGGCGCCTGGTCCGCACCGCCTACCTGTCGCGCGGTGCGAAGGTCCTGGAGGTCCACGCGCCGCCGGAGACCACCGTCGACCACGCCCGCGCGTTCTGGTCCCACGCCCTGGGCCTGCTGCGCCCGCGCTGGATCCACCGGCTCCTGCCGCCGCACCTGGCCTGGGAGTACGTCGCCTCCGCGGCGGGGGTGCGCATCCAGCTCTGGATTCCGGGCACCGTCAACGCCCGCGCGCTGGAGCGGGCCGTGGCCGCCGCCTGGCCCGGCGCCACCACCAGCCTGCGGCCCGCCACCGCCTCCGTTCCGCGCGGAGAACACGTCTTCGGCCACTGGATCGCCATGGCGCGCGGCGACCACTACCCGCTGCGCGCCAAGTTCGCCGACGACCCGTTGCGCGGTCTCTTCGGCGAACTCGCCGACCTCGCACCCGGACAGCACGCGGTCCTGCGCGTGTGCGCCCGCCCCGCCACCGCTCCCAGGGCCGCCCGCGCCCGCTCCGCCGCCGCCCGCCTTCGAGGCCTCCATGCCTCACCCCTGTCCGGAGCGGCCGTGCGCACACCCGTCTACCCGGGCGTCACCGACGACGTCCGCGCCATCCTCAACAAGTCCGCCGCGCCCCGCCTGGCCTGCCAGATCAGCTGCCTGGCCACCACCGAGCACGCCGGAGAGCAGGCCCGCGCACGCCTGCGCGCCCGCACCCGCGGCATCGCCGCGACCCTGGCCGCCTACACCTCCGGACTCAACGCGCTCAGCCGCCGGTGGATGCCCTTGCCCGGCCTGTGGACGGGACGCCGCCACCTCGCCCGCGGCTACCTGCTCACCACCGACGAACTCGCCGCGATCGCCCACCTGCCCACCGACGCCGCCGTCCCCGGCCTCACCCGCGCCAGCGCCCGCCGCGTCGCGCCCAGCCCCGACCTGCCCCGCGCGGGCCGGATCCGCGTTCTGGGCGAGGCCGACGCCGGACCGCGCCGACCCGTCGCCTACGGGATCGCGGAGGCCCGCCAGCACACCCACGTCATGGGCAAGACCGGATCGGGAAAGTCCACCCTGCTCGCCCGCATGATCTGCCAGGACGCCGAGGCCGGACGCAGCGCCCTGGTCATCGAACCGCGCGGCGACCTGGTCCTGGACGTCCTGGACCGCCTGCCCAAACGCGCCGTCGGGCGCACGGTCGTGTTCGACCCGGCCGCCCCCGCGCCGCCGCCCCGGCTCAACATCCTCCAGCTCGGCACCCCCGAGCACGCCGCCGACACCGTCACCGGCATCTTCCACCGGGTCTACGCCGACTCCTGGGGCCCGCGCACCGAGGACATCCTGCGCGCCAGCACGCTCACCCTCGCCCGCGCCCAGGACCCCGGACTGACCCTCGGACACATCCCGCGCCTGCTGGGCGACGACCCCTGGCGCGCCCGGCTGCTGGCCTCCGCCAGGGCCGGGGACGCGCTCGGCGACTTCTGGCGCTGGTACGAAAGCCAGAGCCCGCAGATGCGCGCCGCCGCCACCGACCCGGTCCTGAACAAGCTGCGCACGGTCCTGCTGCGTCCCTGGGCGGCGGCCGTCCTGGCCTCGGGCGCCTCCACCCTGGACCTGCCCGCCCTGCTTAACCACGGCGGCCTGGTCCTCATGCGCCTGCCCAAGGGCCGTCTGGGTGAGGACACCGCCTCCCTCGTCGGCACCATCGCCCTGGCCGCCGCATGGAACGCCATTACCGCCCGCGCCGACGTCCCCGAGCGAGAACGCCCGGACACCACCGTCTACCTGGACGAGGCCGCGAACTTCCTGCGTCTGCCGGGATCGCTGGCCGACATGCTCGCCGAGGCCCGCGGCTACCGCGCCGGGCTGGTCATCGCCCACCAGGAACTGGGACAGCTGCCCGCCCAGACCCGCGCCGCCGTGGCGGCGAACTGCCGCACGAAGGTGTTCTTCAACGCCGCCCCGGACGACGCCGCCAAGCTCGAACGCCACACGCTCCCGCACCTGAACGCCTACGACCTGTCCCACCTGGGCCCCTACCAGGCCGCGGTGCGCACCCTCCACGGCGCCGCCGAACTGACCGCCGCCACCATGCGCACGCTGGCGCTGCCTGACCCGGTCCGCGGCCGCGCCCGCCAGGTCCGCCGGGCCGCCCGCCGCTTCAGCCCGACTCCGACCCGCACCCGGGGAACCGATCCGCGACAGCGAGGGGAAACACGCTGATGGGCACCACCGACCTGACCGACCGCGACGTCCACATCCTCCAGGCCCTGCACACCCACCGCGTCCTGACCACCCCGCACGTCGGCGCGCTGTTCTTCTGCGGCACCAGCGCCCGCGCCGTGCAGCGCCGCCTGCTCAAGCTGGCCGCGGACGGGTTCACCGACCGCTTCCTGCCGCCCCACACGCACGCCCGCGTCCCCTACCACTGGACTCTCGGAAAGGAGGGCGCCCGCGTGCTCGCCGACCGCTGGAACACCACCCTGGACGGCATCGGCTACCGGCCCGACACCCAACGCAACCTGGCGCTCTCCCGCCAGCTCGGCCATGTGACCGGCCTGGCCCAGACCTACGTGTGCTTCGCGGCCAGCGCGCGCCTCACCCAGGGGGCGACCCTCCAGCGCTGGTGGTCCGAGGCCAGGTGCCGCGAGACCTGGGGACACCACGTACGTCCCGACGGCTACCTGCGCTGGCGCCAGGACGGGACCACCCTGGACGCCTTCGTGGAGTACGACACCGGCAGCGAGCCGCTTCTCCGCGTCGCGGCGAAGGTCAGCCGCTACCGCGACCTGGCCGAGGAGAGCGGCCTGTGCTCCCCGGTCCTGTTCGTGGCCACCTCGTCCCGGCGCCTGACCTCGCTGTGCCGCGCCCTCGGCGCGGGCGGGGAGGAGGTGCCGGTCCACGTCACCACCCTGGAACAGCTCGACCGCTTCGGCCCCACCCGCCCCGTCTGGCGGCGAGCGGGCGACGCGACCTGCGCGGTCCGCCCGCTCGTCGCACTCGCCGAACCCGCCTGAGCCGGTGGCGGTGGCGCGATGCTCAAAGCGGTCCTCGGAGCGGCCGTCGGCCTGCTCCTGCTGGTGCCCCTGATCGGGGCCGTGGCCATCGGGGGAGAGGAACGCGAACGCGAGGCCGCCTCCCGGGCGCTCCGGGTGCCGGGGGTCTCCGCCGTCCTCCTGGACGCCTACCGCAGGGCCGCCGATCGCCTCGCCCACCTGCACTCGGGCTGCACGGGCATGAGCTGGCCGATCCTGGCGGGATCGGCCACGAGGAGTCCCACCACGCGGCCGGGCACGACATCGCCGAGGACGGTGACACCGACCCGCCCGTCATCGGCCCCCGCCTGGACGGAACCGGGGCGGGCGACAACTGGACCCCGCACCCCGACACCGACGACGGCCGCTGGGACGGCGACACCGAGTTCGACGCGGCCGTCGGCGTCACCCAGCTCCTGCCCGGCTGGTGGGCGGAGTTCGGCGTCGACGGCAACGACGACGGGCGGGCGGACCCGCACAACGTCTACGACGCCGCCCTGGCCACCGCCGTGGAGCTGTGCACCAGCCACGCCGAGGACACGGTCGACTTCACCGACCCGGAGCAGCTCCGTGCGGCCCTGTTCCGCTACAACGCCTGGGACGACTACGTCGAGAGCGTCCTGGAGCACATCGCCGAGTACGAGGAGATCGCCGCGGCGGCCGCCGCCTCCGCCGACGGGCACACGGTTCCGGGGGAGGGGAGCGAGCGGGGGAGGGCGGCCGCGGAGTGGGCGCTCGGGCAGGTCGGCAAGCCGTATGTGTGGGGCGGTGTGGGGCCCGATGGCTTCGACTGCTCGGGGCTGACCATGATGGCCTGGAGAGCCGCGGGGGTGTCGATCCCGCGGGTGACCACCGACCAGGTGAATATCGGGACCCGGGTCTCGCTCGATGCCCTTGTGCCGGGGGACCTGCTCTTCTACGACACCGGGAGCGGGCCCGCGCCCTCGCACGTGACCATGTACGTCGGCGACGGCCAGATGGTCAACGCTCCTCGTACGGGTACGACCATCCGAGTGGAGCCGGTTGAAGGGTCGTACTACTCGGCTCGCTTCATGTCCGCCGTTCGCCCCGGCTGAGGAGCTTGATCGGACGCTGGAGCGGATCCTTGGCTCCTGTTTGTGTGAGGATGGACGCATGCGGGCCACGAGGGCGGCTTGCATGCCCCAGAGTAGATTGCCGGGAGATAACGGCCCGCGTCTTCGCAGGTCGTTAAGCGGTGAGCCCCGCGCACGCGGGGATGGACCGGTGGACCACGGCCAGACGGTTTTCCTCATCCTGTGAGCCCCGCGCACGCGGGGATGGACCGGGGGGCGCCCCGTCGGACGAATCCAACGGGGCGTGAGCCCCGCGCACGCGGGGATGGACCGCGCGCCGGATTCGGACCAGGCCGGGCCGCGTCGTGAGCCCCGCGCACGCGGGGATGGACCGGCGGTGATCGCGGCGCGCAGACGCTGGAACATGTGAGCCCCGCGCACGCGGGGATGGACCGGGGTGTCAGCATGACAGAGGGAGCCGAAAATGGTGAGCCCCGCGCACGCGGGGATGGACCGACTTCTACCAGAACCCAGCAGGCGAGAACGATGTGAGCCCCGCGCACGCGGGGATGGACCGCGTCTCCAGCAGCGGCTCGTCCGGACTCAGCCGTGAGCCCCGCGCACGCGGGGATGGACCGACGGCTACGCGCCGCCCCCCGACCCCGGGCCCGTGAGCCCCGCGCACGCGGGGATGGACCGGCCCGCGACTCGATCACCGCGGTACTGGACGCGTGAGCCCCGCGCACGCGGGGATGGACCGGTCTCCTCACAGGAAGGGCCCGCGCTCCCCTCGTGAGCCCCGCGCACGCGGGGATGGACCTTCCAGGACGTCGAGGGAGTCCCGGTCGAGGTCGTGAGCCCCGCGCACGCGGGGATGGACCTGTGTAGATGGCCTCCTTGGGGACTCCGGCGCGGTGAGCCCCGCGCACACGGGGATGGACCGCACCGCAAGATCGCGTACAGGAAGCGGAAGAAGTGAGCCCCGCGCACGCGGGGATGGACCGCCCGCCCGGCCCGCCGCGGCGGTCGCTACCGTGTGAGCCCCGCGCACGCGGGGATGGACCGTGCGCGACGTAGGCGGGGTACATGTCGTCCGGTGAGCCCCGCGCACGCGGGGATGGACCGGACGTTCCCGGAACGTGCATCCTTAACGCTAGGTGAGCCCCGCGCACGCGGGGATGGACCGATCGCGATCGGAGATGCCCCATGATCGACCCGCGAACCGAAGTCGAAGCGCACTGGGGTGGCGACCCTGAGCAGCTCATCGCCGCATGGGAAGCAGACCTGGCCCGGCTGACGGCCGACCTCGATGCGGCCATGCACTTCCTCATCGGCCCCTACCGGGTCGCACGACGCCGCGACCAATGGGAAGTATGGCCGGACCCCGCGCTGATCAGCCTCACCACCCTCGACCCGCCAGAGACCTACGGCGACCGTGACACGGCGCTCGCGCGGGCACGGCAGCTCGCAGGGGAATAACCAAGGGCGGCCCGCTCCCGCCTCTCCCTACGAGAAGATGACGGCATGGACTTCCTCGCCCCCCTGCTTGAGCTCCTCCGCCCCTTCGAACAAGGCATCCTCGTGATCGTAGGTGGACTACTGACACTCACCGGAGTTGTCTACCAATCCGGACGCGCCTACAGAACAGAACTCCGGCGCGAAGCGCGCGACGTCTACCGCGACCTCATCCGCAAGATTGCCGAGGAGCAACAGGACGCCTTCGCAAGCGACACGTCGAAGAAGCGCCTACAAGAGATCAACGTGCTTCTGGAGTTCCTCCCCACGAAGAAACGTCGCTGGTGGCGCTTCAAGCCGCAGCAGGACGCTCGACAGCGCTGCAAAGAAGCCATGATGTGGATCGACGCCATGGACGATCACTACCTTCAAGGGTTCTCCAGGCTGTCACCGTCCGGAGTTCACTATCAGCTCTCCGGGCATGTGCGGGATCTTCTGGGGGCGTCATTGAGGAACGAGCCGCTTCCGAAGCGATCGGCCACGATCAGTCGCCTGGAAAAGGCTCAACAAGAAGCAGACGAGCTGCGCCAGGAGGAGTACGAGGAGCTTTACGGGGGTGACCGGGCGTCGTCATGACAGCAGGCCACGTCGGTTTACGATGCGCATAGCGCACACAGGAGGTCAAAGTGACCGTCACCGCTGAAGCACCCCCGACCCCCGCTCAGCAGCTCGGTCAGGTGAGCCCCGCACACGCGGGGATGGACCGGCATCGAGTTCGGCCGGGGTGCGGCCGAAGCGGTGAGCCCCGCGCACGCGGGGATGGGCCGATGGGCTCTCCGACCGGGATGGGCGGCTACCTGCGAGAACGAGCTAACAGGAGGGCCCGTGTCTGAGGTGGGAGACATGCTCGCAGCCGTGCGGCACGGCCGCATGAGCCTCAAGGAGGCACGGCGCTGGGCTGCGTCCTTCTCCTGGCAGCCGACGGCGGCACAGCTACAGGACCGTATGACACCTGCCGAGATTCAGACTGCGGCCACTTGGGGGGACATCCCCGACGATGAGCCGAACTCCTTCGACGAGGTCGAGCACGAACACCGCACCGGGCGTCTGAGTGACGAGCAGTACGACGCTCTTCGTGCCGGATGGCGGGAGACGCTCACCCGGTAGATCCTGACGACGACCTCTGGGCCCCGTGGCAGATGCCCAGGGCCTTCGTCATGTCCGGGCAGGCCCGGATCCACCACGCCCAGGAGGCGCACACCATGGCTAGCACCAACACCCCGCCCGCGCTTCCGGTCCACCCGACCACGGGCCTGTCCGCGCTCGGCTTCACCAGCCGCGGCCCCGTGCGGCCGCAGATGGACGGCGACGAGAACGGTTCCGGCGGCGACGGCCAGGGCGGCGGGCAGGCTCGGCCGGACGGCCCCGACGGGCAGCTGTGGGACCCCGCGCGCCCAGGCGCTCATCGACAACCTCCGCGCGGAGAACCAGCGCCTCAAGGGCAAGCAGGGCCAGGGCCAGGTGTCCGGCCAGCAGCAGCCCCAACAGCAGGGCAGCAGGATGGGCAGGCACCGGCCACCGACGACGGCACCGCCGACCAGCTTCGCGCCGCCATGACCGAACTCGCCATCTACCGAGGGGCGGGCAAGTACGGCGCGGCCCTGAACTCGTGAGCCCTGCGCACGCGGGGATGGACCGCCACCTCGCCAAGGTCCGCGCCTTGGCCGACGGCCACCGGCTCGGCATTACCCGCCTTATTCCCGCGACGGAACTCGCTGCCCTGCTCAACACCTTCGGAGAGGACCCCCGTGGCTGACCTGAACGCTGACCGCTGGATGGCTGACCGGGACCGCGCCCAGCGGGCCCTGCAAGCCGAGGTTGACCGGGTGTTCGTCCCCGACTGCCTGGCCAACGTCAACAACACCGTGGACGTCCTAGCGCCGGTGGTTGCCGACCTGATTAGGCAGGCCAGGGAGGTCACCCCGGCCGGAGACGAGTACGACCCGCGGACCGAGGTCGCAGCCCACTGGGGCGGTGACCCGGAACAGCTCATCGGCGCCTGGGAGGCGGATCAGGCCCAATGGCGGGCCCGTGTGAAGGAGCTGGGGGCAGCCCTGATCGGGTGCGGGAAACCCACCGCTGATGACGGGCCGCCCCCGGACCTCCCTGACTGGGCAGAACGGGAGAAGCAGGCCGCGGATGCCGGGCTGTCCGAGCAGGGATGAGCCCCGCGCACGCGGTAGTGGACGCCGCCGAGGGCTTCCGCCGCCTGCTCCCCTGAGCTCAGCACACACGGAGGTGAACCGAACATCTTGTGCAGTTTTTCGCTACCCATGTCGCGAGTGCAGGACGATCCACGCAATTCCCAGCGAGCTGACCTTGGTCAGGTGTACTGTTCGGCGACCCCGTTACACGTGCCGAACGCCTGCCCCCGCTCCTTGCCCGGCCCTCGTGAGGAGAACCCCCTATGAACAAGATCGGATGGATCGTCGCCGCTGCGGCGTTCATGCTCGCTCTGCTTGTCGGCTTCGGTATCGGATGGTTCAGCAATCAGGCCTACATCCACGCGTCCTTCAACGCCGCATTTGAGGACATGGGTGAGGAATTCGACGATGCCGCGGCATCCGACGACATGGCCGAGATGGAGGAGTACGAGGAGGAGGCCCCTCCCGCGCCGACCGCACCTCCTGAGGGTGAGCCGACCGACGGTGTGTTCGACTACGCGGTTGCCGACTCGGGAACCGCATTCACCTACAACGACGACGACTGTGGGTCGCAGTACACCGCTTCCGGTCAGTTCCATGTAATTACGGTCAGCGCTGAGAACATCGGCTCGACGCCGGCCTACCCGCCGGCCGACTCTTGGTCGGGTGTGTCAGCCTACGCTGCGGACGGCACCGAGTACTCGATGCACCAGGACATCTGCTCGTTCTCGGACGAAACCAACCCGGGCAACACCTCGGAGTACACGGTCGTGTTCGACATTCCGGAGGGCACTGAGCTCGCGGCATTGGGGCTTGCGGCGGAGGGCGCGCCGGAGGTCGCCGTTGTGCCGATCGCGTAGCGCGTACACGCGAATGCCCCGAACCCCTTCTCGAAAGAAAAAGTTTTGGGGCGTCGCCGTGTGCAGAGTGGCCAGCCGAGCTTCGCGGATGCGGAGGTGAACCGGGTCTGACGACCAACATCAAGACCATCGCGCTCCGAGCTCCGTGCACGCGGAGATGGACCGAATACATAGGTCTCTTTGGCCTCTATTTTCCAGTTTCTCGACACATAAGGATATGAGCACATGGTGTATATTGTCGGAGTACACGGCATCGGGCAGTCGGGTATCCCCAGGACGGTTCTGGTTCGGAAATGGAGTACTGCCCTTACCGGTGGGCTAGGTCGATTCGGTCACGATCACGGCTGCGAGCCCCTGTTGGAGGTGCCACACTGGGCCTCGCTCCTATCGCAAGGCGCTCACCGACTTGGACCGGAGGCCGATCTATTCGACGACTTGGTTCCCTTGCAAGAGGGCGAGGCCGCGTTTCTCATCGAAGCTTGTACGGATATCCTCGGCCCGGAACGTACAGCTCACGCTCTCGAGGCCCGTGGTCAAACCCTGGGGCCGCCCCGTATGTGGCCGACAGATCTCAACCTGCTGGTGTCAGAAATCGACCTGCGTCACCCGGGTATCGGCAGGAGAGTCGTCAGGGTACTGCGCGAAGTCCGTTACTACCTGTACGAATCCGTACTCGCGAGTCGGGTCCGTCAACTGGTCGCGCAGGCGTGCACTGCGCGTACCAACATCGTCCTAGGCCATTCCCTAGGTGGTGTGATCGCATACGATCTGCTTATGCGTAAGGAACTCCCGTCCGCCGAAGGCGGTGCCGCGCGCACCCTCATCACCTGTGGCTCCCCTTTGGCGCTACCCACAGTACGTAGAGGATTGGGTTGCCCCGACGGTGAACTACTACCGACCCCCGAGAACGTGCGCTGGGTCAATGTCTACGACCCCGGTGATATTGTCACAGGCGGCATGGGTCTGGGCCTGGGAACCGATGTCATCGAGGACACTGTGGACAACGGACGCTGGGACCCGCATGGTATTGGGCGGTACCTAGGGTCGGAACCCGTGGCCCGAGCCGTTCTGGGTGGGCGGTGGTGAACGGGTCCATGAACTTGTGGTCGGGGCGGCTTCGTCTGGTCATCATCGCCGTTGATGAGTATGAGTACGAAACTCCTGAGAAGGAAGCCGAGTTCACCACGGGTATCAGGGCACAGGTCGCCGAGGTGGAACGTTGGTGGGCTGAACCGGACCTAGGTGAGGGACGCAAGTTCACCGTCGAACGCCCAGAAACCCTGGCAGATGCTAGAGATTTAGATGATTTCTTGCACGCTTCGGAGTTGGAGGAGTCGAAGCATGATGACGTCCTTGTAATCTACGTCACTGGACATGGGATAGTTCGCACGCCCAATCAGCATTTTCTGCTCCTTCCCAAATCGGATAAGAACCGACTGGTGAGTACGGCTCGAAGGACGGCCGATCTGATCGAGCGTGCTCTGGAATCCGAATCGGAACATGTCCTGGTAATGGTGGATTCCTGCTATTCGGGGATTCTCGCGAGCGAACTTTCTGCAAGCGACGCGCTGAGGCCTGCGAGCAGGAAGTCGGGTTCCCTAATGGTTCTCACTGCGGGTGGCGCGGAGAGCAAGCCGTATCTGGAAGAATTCACTACATTGCTTCGGGAAGTACGGGAGCTCTGTGGGGACGAAGCGCTTGGGATGGTGGGCCCATATATCAGCATTGCTGATTTCGCCCGGTTGATCCGAATGGTCAATGAGAAGAAACGCACGAGATGGGAGATGACTCCCGATGTCAACTTCGTGTGGCCAACACCTTCCTCCCTCAAGACCATCCTGCAGAGCAAGCCTAGCCCATGCCTGCCAAACCCCGCCCATATTCCTTCTCTGAGCCGATCGTATGGTGATCTCGATCCGGATTGGCTGCTTCTAGCCTCCGGATCCCCGCGCCCTAAGGATTCCGAGGAACCCGCCTGGTTCTTCACGGAACGCGTCGACCTTCTCCGAAGCATCGCCCAGTTCCTGAGGTCGGAACGAGGGACCCTGGTCGTCACTGGGACGGCGGGCTCTGGCAAGTCCGCCCTTTTGGCCCGCGCGGTCACCCTTGCTCATGGGATTTCACCTGGCGGCGCCCCTTCCGAGGATATCCGAGTGCTGGAGGGGTCCGTGAACGCCGCCGTGTTTGCTCTAGGCATGTCCGTCAACGGACTGGCGCTAGCCATGTGGGAGAAACTGTGGACCGAGGTTCCTGTGCCGCAGCAGACTCCGGGTACACCAGTTACCCGGCACTTGGTGGAAGAGGTCGCGCGTTGCTCGCGCGAAGGTGGTCCTCTGATCACCATTGTCATTGACGGCATTGACGAGGCCGTGGATCCGGAGCGGCTCGTCACCGACCTGATTAGGCCGCTCGCTGAACTCCGTAGTGACAAGGGCAGACCATGTGTGCGTTTGCTTCTTAGCGTTCGCAGCATTGCCGATGACCTGGGCAAGGCATCGGGCCTCCGGGGACTGCTGACTCGCGTCATCGGGGTCGAATTTCTGTCCACGGACGACAGCCTTAACACTGCCAGAAAGGAAATCGAAAAATACGTCCTTCGTTTGTTGCAGGACTCTTTTAAAGTGGGCGAGCGTTCCTCGCAGTTGAACGACCTAGCGCGGGTCATCGCCCAGGAGGTTGCGCCTTCATTTCTTGATGCGCGATTCGCGGCGGAGCAACTTCGGCGCAAACGCATGCGGAGTCATCTACCGGATCCCTCCGACCAGGTATGGCGGGAGCAACTCCGGCAGGGGACAGAAAACGCTCTACGGCGAGATCTCGACTACGTTTCCGGTGCAACAGAAATTCCAATCCGTAATCTGGTGACAGTCCTTCGATGCACGGCCTTCGCTCAGGGGAAAGGTCTGCCATGGGCAAAGGTTTGGCCCACAGTTCTGCAGAGGGTTTACCCTGATGAGATCACGGTGGATAAGGCTGACGAGCTGATTGGCAAAGTGCTCCACAGCCGACTTGCCGGATATCTCTTGAGTGCCGAAGAAGATGGGCGCAGAGTCTACCGGCCGATGCATGAACGTCTCGGAGAGCTGCTCCGCACTGGTTTTTCAGATTTTTCAGATGTCCTGATTGATCCGATTTATTTTCACGAAGGTTTCGCCAAAGCCCTGCATTCTTTGTGGGAGTCCGAAGGTGGGTCTTCTCATCCCTACACGCTCCGTCACCTCGTCGCTCACGCTGCTCTGGGCGGAGTGCTGAGTGATACCGTAGTCCCCGCCGACTTCCTGCCCCATGAGAAAGGAAGAAACGTTCGTGGTTCGCTGGGATTGCTGGCGGAACACACGAAAGATACAACTGTGTTGTCCGCTTGGGCATGCATTGAGCCGTGGATGGCGGATGCGTCGGCCGACACGTGCGCTGATAGCCTCTCCCTCGTTGCTCATGGGTTCATCCCGAGACAGCTTATTCCCCCCAGCCTGGCCCCTCTGTGGACAGACACGGCGATACAGAATAACCCCCTATTCGATGGTCACCAGGGAGCCATCGGCCCTGTGGTCTCCTTTCGGACCTGGCGTGAAGAACCACGGGTAGCCGTAGGAGACACTGACGGCCGAGTGCGTATATGGGATGTGAGCTCGGGCACAACAGTCGGTCCCCCCATCAGGGGCCCTTGGGGAGCGGCTATAACTGCCCTGGCTGCGTTAACTGATGCAGACGATCGTTCCTGGCTGGCGGTTGGCAGTAAGAACGGTGCGTGGCTCTATTGCTTGGGCGGGCCCGATAACGATGTACCCGAGATCGTGAAGGTGCCCGAGAGCGACCGCCGGGGCGTTCAGGCGATGCTTGTCGTCCCAGGAACTAAGGAAACGGAACGACTGGAGATCGCCACTGATCTCGGTCTTGTCTTCCACCTGCCTTGGCAGGACACATCTGAGGAGCAGCCGGCGCTGGAAACAGGCGACGGTGCTCCGGTGGGGCCGCTTGCCTTCTTGGACACAGGGGAACAGCGGTTGCTTGCCATGGTCCGGTTGGATCGGGTGGAGGTTCTGGATGCTGACTCCCGGCAGACCATCGTCACGATCCCGGAGCCGGACCACCAGATCACCGCGCTCGTCTTGTACTCGGGTCGGGATGGGCGTCCCCAACTGGTCTCCGCCACGTGTTCGAAGGACCACACTGAGGGGATCGTGCGCGTTCGCGACGCGCTGAGTGGTCAGGAGAAGCCGTTCCAACTTCTCCGGCTGCCCGTTACCGCTTTGATCCGGTTTGATTACCCGGAGAGGGAGACTCTGATCGGGATCGGCGGCCCGGACGGTTCGGTGCGGCTATGGAATCCTCAAACCGGCGAGGAGTACCGGCGTTTCCCCGTGGACCATACCGGGGGAGTGACGGGTTTGGCTGTCGTCCCCGGGCGGGATGAGGTTCCCGTGCTCGTCTCCGGCTCTGCCGACCGTACCTTACGACTCTGGAATCCTGAGGCGGGGGAATCGGTGTGGCGACGTCCGTCCGGCACGGGGGACTGGCTGGTGCCGCTGCCCCGATCGTCGGGAAAGAGGCAACTGCTCGTACTCGAAACGCATGGCCTCCTTGGAGCGATGTCCGCCGCCGACGGTGAACGCGGCTCCAACCGCGTCGAGCCGCCTGTGCGAAATGCATACGCTTCAGTAACCGCACTCGCTGTCCACCCAGCCCCCGACGGAGAGCTGACCATCGTCGCCGGACTTCCAGACGGCACCGTCGCCCTGCACAAGGGGCGGTGGGGTTCAGGGGAAGGCTCCTGGACCATGACGGACATTGCACACCCAGGAGGCCATGCCACAGCCTTCACCTTCTTCGAGGACACAAGCGGGAGAACGGTGCTCGCCGCCGGTATGAACGATGGAGGGGTTATCTACTGCGACCTCGTCTCGGGCGATATGCGAGGCCCGTCCTTCCGTGGCGCGGATGCCCCAGTTCGGGGGCTCGCTGTGCTCCGTACACCGGAGACTTTGCTCGCTGTCGCCTCCGATGATGTTGTACGCCTGTGCCGTCCATTCCAGGAACCGCATCTGCGCGCACCAGACACCGTCGGAGCGATTAGCTCGTTGGCGGTGTCCACCGGCGACCGTCTGGACGGCGGGGACTCGCTGATCATGGGCGATGAGGCGGGCGAGATACGGTGGTGGTCACCAGGTAACCCGGAGATCGATCCCGTACTCCTTTCCGGGCATCGGGGGTCGGTGTCCGCTTTGGCTGTCCTTCCCTCCGAGGCGGGCTCCGGGGGGCCGCCGTTGGTGATCAGTGCAGGAGCCCGTGACACCACCGTTCGAGTCTGGGATGCCTCAAGACGTCGTGAGGTGAAACGTCTGGTCACCGGGATGAGCCTGACCTCGTTGTGCGCTCTGGGGGCGGGGGAGGTGCCCGGTGTCGACGCCCCCCTCATCGTTTTCGGCGGCCCCGCAGGGAGTGCAGCAGTGACGCTGCACCATTCAAGTTGAGTGATAGCCAGCCTGTTGCCCGAGTTGTCGCCTGATTCCGTTTGAACCGGTCATCATTTCGTCACCGACAGGTATGCTTGAGGAGATAAGCGCCCCGCAGGTGCGGGGATGGACCTTGCAAGGGCTGAAGGAACCTATTGCTCCGCATGTGCGGAGAAGGTCACGAGAACTCCGTTTTCCGGACCTGTCGACGCAGGTCGCTTGCCCATGTCTCCACCGGATCGGTCGGCGAGACAAAGTTTGAGGAGTCGGCGTAAAGGAGCTGTCGGGCCTTCTTGTTGCAATCGGAGATCAGGCGGCTGGCCGGCGACAGCCAGGCCGCGTTAGGGGGCCTAAGAATTTCGGGCAATTGGCGCATGTCGATTCCGATGTGCTGCGCCACCACAACCACCAGGGCGGCGCGGACCCGATCCCATTCGGCGCCCCCCGCGGCCCCATGGGTCCGGTTCACGTGGTCGAAGTGTAATGCGCTTCCCGATTCATCGTGTAGGGCCATCGCAACTGTGAGTAGCTGGCGGTGTTTCGGGCATCGTTCCCCGTTGGCTACATCCGCGCAATCGCAGCCGAGCAGACGAGGAAGAGTCGCCGCGGTAATGTACTTCGGTTCGGCGCGATAGGGGGTGCGCCAGTCGAGTGGTGGCAGGGGAAGTCCGGCCCCACGTGCTCCGGCCCACCACTGCTCGCGTTCCTTTTGCCATGCAGCGTAGGGGGGCCGCGGCCACGCGCCGGGATGACCATGGCCGAAGCCGTTCATGCGACCGGGGTTGGCTTCTCCCACCCTACTCACCCCTGCGAGAAGTGCCCAGGCGTGTTGGGCGGCCTCCTCGTTCTCCAGTCCGAGACTTTTGGTGAGGAAATTTCTCTGTTGTTCAGGCAGCACCCGGTCCCAGAGTTCACAGAGGATGAAGCTGCTGCTGAGCATCTCCGCAGCAAGAGGGTTCCATGTGCGTGGAGCGCCGTTGTTCCGATGCTCCGGTGGATGTGTCCGTCCCCAACACCACAAAGCGGACATAGCATCAAATTTCCGCGAAACCATCATGCCTCCTCACGTAGGGTGCTACATTTTTAGCCGAGCTTAATGCTCAAGTGCAAAGGCTGGAGGAAGGCGCGACCATGGCGGAGACATCTCTGATTCGAGGCGGGTTTCGCTGGGACCCCCGGATCGAACCCTGTTGTCCCGGTCGGACATCGGTCGGACGGACGGCCATGTTCGGGCTGGTGGAGTCTCTGCGGCGAGCGGATCCAGCTGGCTCACCCTCCGGTGCTGACGAGGGCGAGTACCTTCTCGCCCTGGCTGCACCGACTCCAGGGGAGACTGTTGCACTCCTGGAATACCTGATCGCCATCTGTCATGTCGCCGGAATAAGCCCGAAAACCACCGATGAGTGGGAAGAGTGGGTCCAAGACCGTCGTCCGCTGGACGAAGCGGCTACTTGGTTGGAGCAGGCACCCGATGAGCACTGGAACCTCTTCCACCCCACCGAGCCGCTGGGGCAAAACGCCCTTCTCGCTCCCTACCTGGACGAACACGGAACCGGGCCAGCCCAGTTGGTGCTCGAGCATGTCGGAGACTACAACCAGTTCTTCGACCACCATCACCTCGAACATCCCACGACGCTCTCTGCGGACGCTGCGTTCCGGGCGATGCTCACCCAACACGTCTATGGGCCTGGCGCACGTGCACGAATCTCCGGTAAGGCGACACTGGGCCCCACCCTGACGAACCTTGCCATTGGACGCCTGGTTGGCCGTATCCGGGTGTTCGCTCTTGGGGACAGCCTTGGCGACACCCTCCGACTGAACATGATGCCCGAGGATGTTCTGCAACTCGATGGGTCAAACCCTGACCGTTTCAATCGGACGTGGACAGTGTCCCCACAGCCCCGTCGCGGATTTCAAACAAAACCCCCAGGGCGTGCTGTGGACGGTCCGGCGGATCTGAACACTGTCCTGGGTCGTTCCATCCTTATGCGTCCCTCCAAGGGCGTCGATGGGCAACTCACGGTCGATCGCGTACTTATGGCGGCGGGCGAGGTTCTGAAACCGCTGCCCCCCGCCCTCATGCCTGACGCCGTTCACATCACGGTTAAGGGCGAGCGCAAACCTCTGTGGCCGTCACCGTCCCGCGCGTTGTGGAGAGAGGCACACGCTCTCTACGCGGCTGTGACCGACCGGGGCCGACCACAGGACCTCTACGACCGAATCGCCCGTGTGCAGCCCCGTCTTCTGCATCTCTGGGCTGTCGGACTGATCACCAAGCAGTCGAGTGCACTCACCTGGGTGTCTGATTCCTTTCCTTTCATCCCCGGCCGGGAGCAGGGGTTGCGGTACGCAGCTACCCGTGCCTCAGTTATCGCGGAGTACGTCGCCAAGAGCCTGTTCAAGGCCGCCCTCGCTGCTTGGAAGGTGAGCTACCCCAACCCCAAACCCAGCGACAAGGAGCACCAGGTAGCCCGATTCGATGCTCAACCCGAGCACTGGATTCATGCCGCGGAGCCTTTTCACGTGCTGTTGGACGAGGTGACACAGACGGATGGCGGGGAGCGGGTAGCCGAGGCGGTCTGTGAGTACGCGGCGACGCTCGTCCGGTCCTCCGAGCTTTTCCTGAAGCACCGATTGAACTCCCTGCCCGCGAATGGTCGCGGTTTCAAAGCCCGCAAGGAGGCACTGGAAACCTTGGAGAGAGAACTGGGCGCGACCCGCGCACCGGAAGAAGTGAGAGGGGATTCCATATGACCATTGATACCAGGGATCTGAACAACGAACATCAGACACCCATACCTAGCGAGCGGCTCACGGCCTGGCTGGTGAATCTGATTCACGACCGTGACTACGGTCGGCTTGCCGAGCTGAGGCGGCCGGATCTCCGCCGGAACACGCACATTCAAGCTGGGTGGTTCGACGATGCGCGTCGTAACACGTTCGCGCAGGTCGCCTTCCTGTTCGCCATCTACCACCGGGGGGCCTCACGCCCCGACCCTGGCCGCGGAAGCCTGGGCGCAGCCGCATGTCGAATCGGTAGCAGTGCTGGCCGTGGCCCGGACGACCCTGGTGCTCAGAGGTTGATGGATCGCATTGTGGCGAGTCGCCGTCCTCCCCTGCGCCATCTCCAACACGCCATCACTCGATTGCGCTCCTGCGAACAACGACCACCTTCCTGGGCCCGTCTCGTCGACGACCTCTCCTGCTGGAGCGACGGTGGGAGGGATGTCCCCTACGACTGGGCTGTCGACTTCAACCGACCTTACCGGGGAAAGCGTCTGGTCCAGGACACGAACACCACCACGATTACGAAGGGCCACGAAGCGCAGTGACCATGCACACCGGTTCGACCGGACCTCAATTCCTTTCACTGCACATCCTGGAGACCGCGGTGGCGGTACTCCCTGTCCGTGACGAGAATAATGCCCCCAAGACCATCGTCTACGGCGGCGTCGAACGCCACATGATCACCAGCCAGGCACGACGTCGGGCGGAGCGGGTGCATCTGCGGGATCGGGCCAACGCCGGTCAGGGGCCCCTCGCTGGGCGGACGATGGGGGTTCGTACCCGGGAGTGGGCGCTCATTACTGGACGCGCCTTGGAGACGCAGTATGGGTGGGACAGGCAGGAGGCCGTCGCGACGGCCCGCGCTGTGCTGGAGGCGATCGGTCTCAAGTTCGGAGACCCGACCAAGAGGACTGTGGCGAACTTGACCAAGGTCCTCCTCTTCGCCCCCTCTGACACAGGAACACGCATCGCCGAGCACCTAAACGGCCAGCGCGAGGTGATTGCAGGATGGGAACGGGAGTACGACGAGGCCGTGAGCAAGAAGGCTCAAAAGAACGGTCAGAAGAAGGGAAGGACGGAGAAATCTGTCGACGATGCAGCGTCTGATACCGAATCCAAGGTTCCACCGCTGCCCAAGACAGTTCGTGCCGCAGTGCTGACCGCGCTGGCTCCCCGTGACGCAGTGGATATCGCCTTGTACGGCCGCTTCCTCGCCGAGATATCGGACTCCCCGAACGTTGACGGCGCGATCCAGAGCGGGCATGCCTTCACCGTGCATGAGGCCGAGCACACCGATGACTTCTATGCGGCGGCCGACGACGCCAAACTCGACCGGAAGAAAAACGCTCTCGACTTCCTGGACTCCACCGATGATGCTGGCGCCGGTATGACCGGGTACCAGTCACTCATCTCCGGAACCTTCTACCGTCATGCGGTCCTGGACCGTTGTGCCCTGCGAGTGAACCTCCGCGCCGCTGGCATGAGTGAAGAAGAAGCGGAGGTGGCGGGAGCCGCAGCCGAGATGGAATTCGTGCGCGCCTTTGTGGACGCCTTTCCCCATGCCAAGAAGAACTCGACCGCGTCGACGGGCGTACTCCCTGCACTCGTGCTGGCCTTTGAGGGAGACCGCCCTTTCAACTATGCGTCCGCCTACCAAAAGCCCATCGTCGAGGACAAGGATCCCGCAGGCGAGCAGGCCGTGGGCCGGTTGCTCCACCAACACGAGTTTGTTCGTACCCGTCGGGATGACATCACCAAGGGGCGCGTGCTCACCTATGACCCCACCATCGATGTCCTCCTCCGCGAGTTCGACGTCGACAACGCCTCCTCCATCGAAGAACTCGTCTCGTGAACACACACGTTTTGCTTATCCGGCTCGCAGCACCCCTCCAGTCGTGGGGGACGACATCTCGCTTCACCCGCCGCGACAGCCACAGCCGACCGACCAAGTCCGGAGTGATCGGCCTCTGTGCTGCGGCATTGGGCCGTGACCGCGCGGGCGACATTGAAGATCTTGCCGCGATGCGGTTTGGAGTCCGGGCCGACCGTCCGGGGACCCCGGTGCGCGACTACCAAACAGTCGGTGGCGGAACTTATCCACTCAGGCCCCGTGATGTGATCATCGATCATCGTCGTGCCGCCGCGGTTCTCAACGACCTGGAGCAGGGGGAAGGAGACACCTTCGGCCACCACGTGCTCGAAAGCTGGTACGGCGCCCCGAAGTACATCCAGACCGACCCGAAGTCCGGCACCCTCGTCTCGAAACAACTCGTTCGCGACCCCCTGGTCACTGAGCGTTGGTACCTGTCCGACGCGGCTTTCGTGGCGGCGTTGCAGCACACAGACCGTTCCTTCCTGGCTGATATCGCCGAGGCTTTGGAATACCCCCGCCGCTTGCTCTGGTTGGGACGTAAATCGTGCCCGCCCTCTGGGACACTGGCTGGTCCTTTGGTGGAAGGGACCATCGAGCAAGTTTTCGAGCAGGTTGCGCCCGTGCCCTCCGAAGATGGCAGAAAGGCGAGTAGGCGTCCTTGGGGATGGATCGAATCCCGACCCGAGGCCGGTGATAGGGCCGGGTCGCCGGTACAGGACCAACCCGTCACTTTCGCCTCAGACCGCCGCTCCCATACCGTTCGGTGGGAAAGGCGTGTCAGGGTGACCATCGCCGACACAGCCATCGAATGGAACGTCATTCCATGAGCAAGACCGCCACGACTGCACGATTCGTCGCCACGCACAGCGTGCTCACCCTGGACGCACGTCACCCCTTCGTCGCGAAGTCCCTCATCGATGCCCAAGACATGCACCGGACCGTTATGAGCGGTTTCGGAGGTTGGGTCGATGACGGCAGTCCTGATGCCCGCTCCCAGATGGGGGTCCTCTCCACCTGGTCTGTGGATCTGAAGGCAGCGGCCCTGGTCCTGGTCGTCCAGTCCCGAGTACCGGGGGACTGGACCTCTATCCCCCGAGCGGCCCTGACCGCGGAGCCGCACATCATGACCGTGGACCGCACCATTAGGGAAGGTGACGGCCTGACCTTTCGGGCAGTCGTCAACCCCACGCGCAGTGTCCACATGGCTGCCCCAGACGGGACCCCCCGCCGCGGACGGCGCAGCCCGCACAGCACCCCTGAGCACGTCAGGAACTGGTTCACACGTCGGTTGCAGGAGAAAGGAGAGCCCCGCGCCGACCCCAGTGGTGTGATCCGCATTGGTGCGGCAGCCGACCCTGAGACTCTGAGCGTGCGCATGTTGCCCAAGGTCAGCAGCTCTTCACCACACCGAGGGTTGCGCATCTCCCGGGCTGAGATTCGAGGAGCCCTAACGGTTACGGATCCCGCCGCGTTGGTCGATGCTATGACCAACGGCATCGGCCATGGCCGCGCCTACAGCTGTGGCCTTCTACTGACCCGTTGATCGGTGACCGATCTGGATATACGCATGGCGACCGGACCGGCCAGAACGCCATCGGCCACCGGTGGAGAGTCCCCTGCTCCGTCTCCTCGGCGGGCTCCTCACCGGGGTTGGCGCCCGGCGCGCCTGTCGGTGGCCGGTGGCTTTTTTCAGGTGCTCGAGCTCCGTGCACGCGGGGATGGACCGGGGCGGGGCAGGCCATCGCGGGAGGGTGAGGGGCCCCAGTTGGGTCCGCTACCTTCTTCGCATGACCGACAAGCTTTACGTCCACGAAGTTTCCCCACTCGACGACTTCGAAGGACTGACCCCCCTGAGTACGTGGATCTCCGACGCACGCGGGGACGACGAAGACGAGAACGTCCTGTTCGCTCTCCAGACCACGGCGGAGAAGCAGAATGAGCGCTTGCGCTGGTCGTTGCGCGCACTGTTCGCCTTGGAGGACGCAAAAACCTGTTGGGAGGGCGGCTTTCGGGGGCAGCCCTATGTGGGATCGTTGCCTTTACCTCCCGAAGCGTCTCCGTACTTGGTTGTGAAGCAGGACAATAACGGGACCACGTTCATCGTGTCGGAGGTGCCCTTGGGGTACTTGGACTGCAATGAGGGACCCATCGAGGTGAAGGCCAGGAAGATGTAAGCCCCCGTGCGGGTCGGGCGCCCTGGTGAGCCCCGCGCACGTAAGGGTGGACCGGTCGACACCCTCCACATCGTCGGCACCCTCGTGTGAGCCTCGCGCACGCGGGGATGGACCGCTCGGCCAGGCAGGCTTCCACGACCCCCATCAGTGAGCCCCGCGCACGCGGGGATGGACCGGTCGCTTTCCTGCTGTCCTTCACCTCCACCTCGTGAGCCCCGCGCACGCGGGGATGGACCGGAACGCGACCGCATCGCCCGCGGACAGAGCCCGTGAGCCCCGCGCACGCGGGGATGGACCGTGGTGCCCTGTCCCCAGGTGTGGTGCGGAGAAGTGAGCCCGCGCACGCGGGGATGGACCGCGTGCTGCCCGGTCGGGTCGCCGTCGCGCAGCGTGAGCCCCGCGCACGCGGGGATGGACCGGTGGAGGTAGCCGGGCCGGTCGGTCAGGACGCGTGAGCCCCGCGCACGCGGGGATGGACCGGCCTGGCGGCCGTAGCCGATGGCGCCCTCCAGGTGAGCCCCGCGCACGCGGGGATGGACCGACCTGCCAGGGGTCTAGGTCAAGTCCGGCGGTGTGAGCCCCGCGCACGCGGGGAATGGACGGGCGGGAGAACGCCTGAGCCCCTGATGGACATGTGAGTACGGCCATCCCTGTGAGGTGGTTGATGCGCTCGTCCAGTGGTGGCGCAGGCGCTTTGGGGCGGCGCACCAGCGGGATACGGCTGGCGATTGAAGGCATCGTCGTTCTAGCTCCGGCGCGGCCAGTCGATGACCAGGCGGCTGTGGGGCTTGTCGATGACCAGCCGCGGGTCGGTAGCCATCAGCTGGGTGCGGGTCGCACCGACGGCCATGCGGAAAGTGGGGGCGGGCGCGCTATCGCCCCAGCCGGAGTCCCAGGCACCGACCTCGGTGACGACCTGCTCGGTGAGTTCGGCGGCGCGCGGACCGTGGCCGATGACCCCGATTTCCCAGAACCTGCCCCGGTTGTCCTCGCCTTCGCGGATGGTGAAGTAGGCCAGGCTGCCACCGTCCAGGGCGGTCATCGCGCCCCAGCCGAAGTGCGGGGTGAAGCCGGGCCGGGAGCCGGGCATGCGGGACAGCCCGTTGGGCAGCACGCAGGCCAGGTACAGGTACAGCCACTCCCAGTTTCCGTCCCCGCGGAGCTTCACCCCGGTGTAGACCTTGGTCTGTTCCTGGTCCAGCACGGTGCGCAGCGCCTCGTGGTCCACGTCCTGCTCGCTGAAGGCCTCCAGATGCACGTTTCCTTCACCGGTCATGGGCACGCGGGTGCAGATGTCGTCGCACACGCCCTTGCGCAGGGGCACGAACGTGGCCATCTCGCACGAGGTGGTCTTCCAGGTGTCGCCGTCGCGTTCGAAGGCGAAGCTGCGGGAGATGCTGCCGCGGATCCGCATCGGCAGAACCAGGCGTCCGCCGGGGGCGAGCTGGTCCAGGAGCTTCACCGGGACGTCACCGGCGCCGACGGTGAACTGGATGCGGTCAAAGGGTGCGTGCTCGGGCAGCCCAGCCGCGCCGTCGGCCAGCACCACGCTCACGTTCGAGGCTCCGGCCGCGGCGAGGTTCGCATGGGCGTTGTCGACGAGGTCCTGGTCGATGTCCATGGTCCACACATGACCCTGCGGACCCACGAGACGGCTCAAGAGTGCCGCGTTGTAGCCGGTGGCGGCTCCGGCTTCCAAGACCTTGTGGCCGGGTTCGGCGTCCAGTTGCTCCAGCTGGGTGGCCACGATCGAGGGTGCGGAGATGCAGGAGGTCATCGTGCCCGTCTCGTCGTGCTTGATGGGCACGGCGTCCTCGACGTAGGCGGTTTCAGGGTCGACGCCGGGCAGGAACCGGTGGCGTTCGACGGCCTGGAAGGCGGCGATGACCTCGGGGGAGCGCAGGCGGCCGGTGTCGGCCAGGCAGTCCACGAGTGCTCGGCGCAATTCCTCGGTGGTCTGCGGAGCGGTGGTGGGCGCGGTGTTGGTCATGTGAGCTTTCGTGGTCGGCGGCGGATGAGCAGGAGGCGAGGCTCGTTCAGGACTACACCTACCTGTCCTGATCGGGAATGTTGAGGATGGCCGCGCGCGCCGCCCAGGCCATCGTGGACTGGGCACGGGCGGAGAGGCCGAGCCGGTTCCAGTGGAAGATGACCTGGTAAGCCAGGACCCGGCGCAGTCCCCGCTCCAGAACGCCTTCGCGCGCCGCAGCACCCAGCCGACGACCTGTTCTGTCGAAGGCGTTCGCCCACTCGGCGAAGCCCTCCAGGAAACGGCCGGTGCCGAACATCGCTCCGTCGGGTGCGGTGTCGGCCAACAGGAGAGAACGCACATCCTCGACCAGCCCGCGGAGTTGCTCCGCGGTGACGTCAGCGGGCAGGGGACGCTCCTGGCATACGTGATCCCACACGTCACCCTGCTCGTACCACTCCAGCCCTGCGGCCCGTAGGAGCTGCGAGCACAACAGCAGCGACAGCTCCCGATGTCCCAGAGGGTTGTGCTCGTTCACGGACATGGTGAGGATGGCGTCACTGTCGGCGTGGAAGAGCCGGTGTGCCGCCTCCATCCCCTCAGCTCCGCCGAACGCCGCGGTCTCGGGCTCGTACTCACCCGTCCACCATCGGGCCAGGCGACCGGCGCTCACCAACTGGTCCAGTTCGGCGCTGAGACGGGTTCGGGTCTGCGGGTGCGAGGTTTGTAGACGCAGCCGCCAGCAGGGGTGCTTGCGGATGAACCACCAGCTGGTGATGACACCCTCGGCATGGGCACTCCGCAGCAGCGGAAGTAGGTGCCGGGCCGCGGTGCGCCCGGCCCTGTCCCAGTCAGGGAACTCCACGTACACCTGCCACCAGCCTTGGGCGGCATGGTCGGCCAGGGCACGGCGTCCGGCTCGCCCGAACACTTCCACCAGGTGCTGAAGCGCTGCGGGATTCAAGTGCGCGTCCACGGCTGCGACGTGCGGTGATTCACCTGCCAGTACGCGCGCGATCGCGTGTTCGCTCCCCCTGTCTGCATCAGCTGAGGGAGACGGGTTCAGTCGATGAGCAGGCATGCGTCCCACCCCGTGATCGGTGCTGCGTTCGCTGGGACCGTGGACAGCGCCAGTGCCGAGCCCGCGCGTCCTTCGAGCAGTCCTGTCACCGTGGTGCCTTCGGCATAGTGGGCCAGGGACGCGGCCAAGCCGGGCAGGTGCGCGGCCAGGGCGGATGTGGCGGCGTCATGGGCGGCACGCCAGGTGGTCTGGTAGACCCCGGCCCAGCCGTGGCACAGGCTTCCGTCGCGCAGTTTCCCCATTTGGACGGGGTCGGACAGGCACGCTTCCAGCGCGTGCTCGTAGAAGCGCTGCCGGGCCTGATCGTCGATGGCCAGCGCGGCGAGCTGACCGGCGCGGGCGATGCCGGGGGTGCCGTAGCACCAGGAGGGGCGGGCAGGGCCCTGCTGGTGCGGGCGGCCGGTGGCCAGGTCATGTGCGGTGAGGTGTTCTGGCCACCACGGTCCCCGCTCCGCGTCCTGACGCCACTGGTCCAGGTGGGTGAGGATGGTTTCGATCGCCTCGGTTTGTCCGGGAACCGCGATGCCGCGCCGTCGGGCCTGGCCGAGCAGCATGAGCGGCCCGGTGATGCCGTGCGCTGCGCCGAGGTTGCCGTGCCCGCCCGCGAAGTGGACCGAGTGTCCTCGGCGGGGATCATGACCCACCCACCACCCCGGACGTGCGTGACCGTCCACCACCACGGGGCGGGTGAGGGCGACCAGGTAGTTCAGGATGCGCCCCATCGCGTCTCCGCTTGGGTTCTGGCGCAGCAGGTGGGCGCCGATCCCAGTGAGTCCGTAGAAGGTGTCGTACTCCCCGAATGTGGTGGGCTCACCTCGGCGGATACGGTCCATGGCCGCCTCCACACGCCGGTGCGCGAGCTGGGTCACGTGAGCGTCCATGCCGGCGCGAACCTTGGTGTAGCGGCTGGAACCGGTGCCGGTGCCGGTGCCGGTGCCGGTGTCGGCAGCGGCCAGGACGAAGGCGACGGCGGTGACGCCCAGGAACAGGCCCGTCGTGTCGGCGGCGCTGACCTGTTCGGCGACCATGGCCTTAATCCACCGATGCGCCTGCTGCCAGGTGCCCTGCCCGGTGTGGGCGCGTTCGATGTGCACCAGGGCGATCCCCGCCGCGCCTTCGCCCAGGGACTGGCCAAGCCACGGCTCCTCACCTGGAGTTGGGGTGCTCAGATGTGCGGCGAGACGCTCGACGACCGCAGACGCAGAGACGTCCAGGCAGCGCACGGGGGCATTCACTTCGGCCTCCGGGTGGTGTGGGCCAGAGCTGCGGCGCGTGCTGTGCGCAGTGTGACGGCCTCCTGGTCCGGACTCACGCCGAGCGCGCGTACCTGGTGCAGATGCAGCAGGGACCGGAGGACCGTGGTCGGCTCGCGCTCGGCGGCCAGACGCTTGCCGTAGTCGGCCAGCGCCTGGGCTCGTTCCCGCCAGGCCTGGGCCACCTCTTCGCCGCAGGGAAGCTGTCGCAGGGTCGTGTAGTCGTCTCCGGGCGCGCTGACTTGCAGAGCATGGTGACGTATGTCCTGGTCCACCGGCCCCGGGGTGTAGGCCAGCTCGTTCACCAACCAGTCCAGGCCCTGGGCAGGAGAGGGGCTGAAGGCGCTGACCAGGTCGACCATGCTGGCCGCGGTCAGGGCCTGCGCGTCGAACCCCGTGGTGTGGGACAGGCGGAGCTGGGCCAGTGCCGCGTTCGAGTCGGTGTTGAACACGGTTGCGGCCGCATCCATGACTTCTCCGTGTCCGTACCGGCCGTGCTGTGGGTGGTAGGTGGACAGCTCCAGGTCCGCCAGCAAGCGCATGCGACGTAGCTGCTGTGCCCAGGCGCGAAGGTTTTCCACCGCACCGCCGTAGTCCTGTTCACCGGTGAGGCGCAGGCACAGTTCCAGGTGGGCGGGGGTGTCGGGCCGTACCAGGTCCCGATGGCGCCGGAACCACCACAGGGCCACGCCGGGCAGGCCAACGGTCAGCGCGTGCAGGTGGTCGATGAGGATCTCGTCGACACGTTCGGGGTGGGCGAACAGGCGTCCCAGGACAACATCGTCGCCGGGCAGTCGGGTGTCCTCGGCTTGGACGGTGTGTAGAGGTCTCGGCGCGAGGGCCGCAGTGGTTGTGGATGTCGGGGCGGGGGCGTGCAGGGGCACCACCAGTTCGTGGGTGCGCCCGATCCAACCCATCTGCTCAGACCCCCAGGCCTCGCCCAGTTCCGCGCGCTCGTGCTGGGTCAGGCGCTGGCGCAGTAGATGCCTGTGCAGCGGCTGGGACAGGTCCAAGGGCAGGCGTCGGTCGTGTTCGACGAGCACTACCTGTCCGGGCACCCGCCAGCGCTTCCGCCATTGCTCCAGACCCTTCTCCCATTCTTCGTTCGGGGCGTGGACGTCCGGTAGGTCGTCGGAGCCCAGGAGCCACCGGGCCGGAGAGACGATGGTGTTGGCGTAGCGCACCCGGGGCAGGTAGGGCAGGCGTGCGGCGCCGCCGAAGTCGAAAGCCCCGTAGGCCGCGCAGCGCGCCGTGGCGACCTCGGACAGGAAGCGCGCCAAGGGCGGGGTGTGGGTGCCTGCTTCCAGGGCGTGCGCCACACACAGTTCGACGCGCTGGCCCGTGGACAGCCGCAGCAGTCGCAGACTGGTCGCATCGGCGCTCACGCCCAGGTCGGTCACCGCGATCACCGCGTCACCGTCCGGCTGATGTTCGGCCAGCGGAACCACCAGGGGCAGTAGCTGTGGGGTACGGACGATGTTGTCGTTGCGGCGTTTGCGTGCGGGGAAGGACAGTTGCGCCACCACCACGTCGGGATCGGGGGATCGGTAGGAAGCGGTGAGGGCCTGCTGGGCATCGTCGGGAAGCAGGTGCGCGAAGCGGCCGAGCATGCTGCTGCCCGGTCGGGGAGCGCCGGTCACCACGGCGGTGAACGCTCCACGGGCCAGATCCTGCATGGTGGAGGCGTGCAGCTGGACCGCTATCTCCACCCGTGGCGCCGATGCCGTTGGCTCACCCTCAGCAGGGCCCAGGCGGGTGACCACCTCCTCGGTCAGGACGATCTCCTCTTCCCCGAGGGCCATGGCCCGCTGAACCAGGCCCAGGAGTGTGGCGTCCCGGTCGGTGATTAGCTGGGGCGGGCGTCGGCGGTCCGACCCCAGGTATCCGGCGGGCCAGCCCAGGCCGCTGTCGGCTATCAGGTCCAGCACCGGCACCACCGCGCCGGGCCCATACCGGGAACGGAAGCGATGGTGGTAGTCGCGCCACTCCGGGCGGCCGAAGGGGTGAGCCGAGACGCGGGCGAGCACATCCGCAGCCTGTTCCAGGGAGCCCATCACACCTGCGGGTAGCTCCAGGTGGCAGTCCAGGACGGCGTCGACGATGACGGGAACCGGCGCCACGTCGCTGAGCACGCGCATGCGCTCCAGCACCGGGGCACGCTGTGGCCAGGCGGTGTGCGCTGTCGGCCGTGTGAGGTCCGCGTGGATGGCGTGGAGTTCTTCGACGAGGTCGGCGATCTCGTCGATGCGCCCGGCGTCGAGCTCGGTGAGCTGGTCGCACAGGTACCCCAGTGCGTCGGGGTGGGTGATCGGCGCCCACAGGGAGGACAACAGAACGTGCTGGGCGAGCAGGTCCTGTAGCAGCGCGGCGATCTTCTCCCGGGGTGCGTTCGCGAAGCACTGGGAGAGTTCTTCACGGACCTGGTGGTAGGGCACGGGGAAGCGTGCGGTCTGCAAAGCGGTGGCCACAGGTGGGGTGCGGCGCACTGACACCTCCACCGGTGCTGCCAGACGCGCACGAGCGTCGGCGGACTGACCCGCGACGACGACTCGGTTTCCTCGGATCTGGGCGGTGTTGTTGGCGACCACGCGCAGGCGCTCGACGAGGGTGGGGCATCGGTGCAGGCGTGCGATGACCTCGCACAGCCATTCGCTGTCGGCTCGGAGGAAGAGGAGATGGTCCTCGCCCCAGGTCACCGCTGGGGCGGGGCCGACAGTGACCGGGGCGGTGCCCGCGAAGAGACCGAACGGTGTGGGACGCTGCCAGCGGGCGAGGTAGGCAGCCATCGACAGCACGGCCTTACGGACGCGCCGCCCGTCCACGCACTCCCGGGACACGATGGCCTCGACTCGCGCGCACAACCCGGGGCTGGACGCACTCAAGGCGTTGCGGACCTGCGGGCTCCCCCACAGAGCCGACAACCACTTCTGCCCGGACACAGGATCTTCCGTGCTTGCTGGAGGGCGGGGGACAGACAGGTTTCCGGGGGCGGTGCTGGCGCGCAGGAGTGCCGCGCCTGGCCACCGATACCCCACGGTAGGGGGCTTGGGCACGGTGCCTTCTTCCGTACACACACGACAGGGGAAAGGAGCGGGTGCGTCAGGAGCCGGGTGAGCAGCCACCCGACGCACCCGCGAGCAGAGGAAGGGTCAGAAGGGGTCGCCGACGTAGGAGTTGCAGGCAGAAGCGGTTCCGGCGCAGGTGTTCCCGCAGCCGTCACCGGTGTTGCACTGCAGCTTGCCGACGGGGTGGGCGGCCACGACGACGCGCACGTCCAGAGCGAAGTCGTCCTCGACCGGCCGCTCGGCCAGGGCGGTGCCGCCGTTGGTGGAGCCCATCATGTGGATCACTCTCCTTGTTCTCGTAGGGGTTGACCTAGCCCTGTGCGGTGTTCGCCGAGGGCCAGGAGAACGTGATGCGGGTGTGCCGCTTGGTGATGACGTGCTCGCTGGGGAACTCCTCGTCGGGAGTGGACGCGGGGTAGGCGTCGATACGCGGCCCTGGGCCGCCGCGCTGCTCGTGTCCCCAGGCCTGCACATGTTCGGCCACCGTCTTGGCGAATGCCTCGCCCTCGGACCCGAAGGCGTGGACCCCGTACTCGACGTCGCCGGTGGAGGTGCGACGGGTGACGAGGTAGGCGAAGTTGCCGCTCTGGACGGCGGCCATGGAGAAGCGCGGGTTGTTGGGGGAAACCAGACCGGTGTCCAGGTCCGGGTCCACTGCCATGGTGCAAAACCCCGCCAGCGCCGTGGCCAGGTACAGCTGCAGGGTGCCGATCAGTTCCTGTGGAGCGACCGTCACCCCGGTCCAGGTCTCCACCCGCGGGGTGTGTACCGCGTTGTCCAACAGGTGCGCGTCGGTCGGAGCCTCGTCGTCGAACCGCAGTCCGATCTCCTCGGTTCCGTTGACCAGTAGCAGTGTCTCGGCGTGCTCGCCGATCCCCTGCATGGGCACGAACCCGCACACCCGGGGGTCGGATCCCGCCAGATAGTTGTCCGCCTTAGTGAAGGCGATGGACCGGGTCAGGTTGCGCATGCGCAGCGGTACCACCAACCGGCCGCCTTCGGTCAGGTCGGCCACCCACCTGGGCGGGATATCCCAGGCGCCCACGGTGACGATGATCCGGTCGTAGGGGCCGTGCTCGGGAATCCCGTCCTCGGCGTCGGCGCACACCACCCGCACCTGGGAGTAACCGGTCTCAGCCAGGAAGCGCTGGGCCAGCTCGGTGACCTCCGCGTCGATGTCGACCGTGGTCACCTGACCGGTCGGGCCGACGATCTCGGCGATCAGGGCGGCGTTGTAGCCCCCCGAACCGATCTCCAGCACCCGGTGGCCCGGTTCCAGTTCGGCCTGCTCCAGCATCATCGCCTGGATCTGTGGCGCCGACACCGAACTCACCGAGACTCCGTGCTCGTCCCTCTTGGTGATCACCGCGTCGTAGGGGGCGTAGACCGCCTCCAGCGCAGCCTCGGGGGCGAACCGTTCGCGCGGTACGGTTCGCATCGCCTTCTGCACCACCGCACTGGTGAGGAAACCGTCCTGGACGAGTTGGTCCACCACTGCGGCTCGTAGCTCGTCGGCGGTAGGTGTCTGGGCGGTGGCGTGGTCGCTCATCGGCACTCCGAGCGACGTCGTAGGAACAGGCTCACCCTGGCCCTTGCGCTCTGTTTGACTTTCTCGATCATGTCCCCTCGTTCCTCGGTTGTGTGTTCGCGGCGAAAGACAGGCACGTGGAGCCCGGCCCCTCTCGGGAGGTGAAGGATGCCCGTTTCGACCACGTTTGCGGCATCAGTTTTTCTTTCGTCATGGTCGCGAACCGATCCAGATCATATACACACCCCGATAGGGAGAACAAGGGTTTCCCGCTATGGAATAAAATCATTCAGCGGGCACGGAGATCGGGTGGTCGAGGTGTGGTTTTGCGGGCAACAAGTCACTCGCGAAATGCTTCTGCCGCCTGACGCAGGAAAAACCGTGCCTGAGACCCGAAGAGGGCGTTCTCTTCGAACAGGCGGAAAGTCTCGACATAGAGGGCCACATCCTGAGCAGAGCGGATGAGCAGCGCTCCGGTGAATGTCTCGACAGTGGCCAGGGTCTGGTCGTAGACGGTGAACGTGGACAGTGGGCCTTCGGGTACCGTGGCTCGGTCCAGCGGAAGCACACCGATCCTGACGTTGGACAGCTCCGAAAGCGCCGCGATCCGTTCGAGCTGCACCGACATCTCTCCCGGGCGGCAGAGGGGCCATCTGAGAGCCTGTTCGGTCAGAAGAAAGGTGAAATCCTTGCTCGTGTCATACAGGATGGACTGGCGTTCGAAACGCCTCATCAGAGCACGCGTGTGGTCCCCGGGTAGGCTCGCCAGGCTCGCTCTGGCGTACTCCGGTGTCTGAAGCAACCCCGTGATCATGGCTGGGAGGAAATAACGGAAGGTCGATGAGGTCGCTTCGAGCGTGGCGAGTTCCGCCTGTTTGTGGTGCAGGCCTCGACGCAGCGACGCGCGCCAGTCCTGGTACTCCGTGTTGGCGACTCGTGCCAGAGAGGATATCGCCTCTATTTCCTTCGGTGTTGCCTGGACTGCACGGATAATCCGTTCGACATCGACCGAAGAGGGGACGAGCTTTCCGGTCTCGATCTTCGAGATCTTACTCTGGCTCATTCCGACTCTGGCAGCGAGACGCTCACCGGTGAATCCGGCCCTCTTGCGCACGCGACGAAGCGCCTTGGACAGTTCTCCGCGGCGCCCGTCGATGCTCTCTGGTTCCAGCACTAGGTGTTCAGTCGTGCCCTGTAATGCTCGTAGGGAGTCCCCAGCCGAAGCGCGGTGTCCTTGCGGGAGATGTACTCCGAGACGTCCGCGTCTTCGAGCAGAACTCGGTCGATCTGCGTTCCGTCGTCCTCGTACCGCATGAGGACGACGTGCGTGTCATCGAAGAGCCAGAAGTCCTCATGCGCAGTGAACGGCAGATCCGAAGGCGTCTCCGTCTCGATGATCCGCACATCCTCGCCCGCCACGATGTTGAAGTCGTACCCCCACTCCATCTCGTAGCGCAGGTAGTCCGACAGCGGCGGTGTCACCACGTGAACGCGCTCCACGCGGCGTCCGGATGTTGTGAACCTTCGGACTCTGTGCAGCCATGGGGAGTCCGCCAGCTCCTCGTCCGGGCGTGACTCGCCGGCTAGGAAACGTTTGAACTCCTCGTCCTCGGAGGTGACCCCATAGACCGGCAGGGTCTCCAACCGGAACGCGTAGTCACTGAAGGCGTCGAAGAACTCGCGCCAGGCGTCACCTTCCAAGCGCACGGGTGGCCTCCTCCCACACAGTTCGGGGGATCTCCACGAGGCCCTCTCCCTCGGGGCTGGTCACACTCGTCACCAGATCGCCCTGGACGACGATCGAGTTCCTGTCGGTGGTGGACACCTTGGGGCAGTCGTCGCCCTTGCAGTCACCGGCGATCTGGACCATGTCCACGGTCGTACCTCCGCAGTAGGGGGTTGTGCACCGCAATCTACGCGTACGGCGCACTGGCGTCCAGGAATAATTCGAATATTCCTGACCTGGAATTTTTTAGTGCCCTCATGTCGTTCAGGGGAGGTTTCTGTATCCAGCCCTTATGCCACTGATCTGCTCAAACACGACGTTAGGGCTTCGACATCTGTACTATTTCGCGCGCTCGCCGTGTGAGGATGGGTGCGGGCCAGGCAGAAGCTGGGCGGCTGGTCCGCCTGTAACGTAGATTGCGGTACGGTAACGCGCTGTGTTTTCGCAGGTCGCTTGCTCCTAGCTCCGCGCACGCGGGGGCGTGGTGGTGGCTGGACGCATGGTCACGCGGCATGGCGAAGGGCCCGCCTCCGCATCCGGTGCGCTGGGTGCTCACCGGACAGCGGGACGGGCCCGCGGCCTCAGAACTCCTGGAGGTTCTTCCTCCGGAACTGGTGGCCTCGCGGCTGCTTGCGGCTCGTCAGGCGTTGAGCCGCTCCAGCGCCGCGCGCAGTCGCTCCAGTGTGCGCTCGCGGCCCAGCAGTTCCAGCGACTCGAACAGCGGAAGCCCGACTGTGCGGCCGGTGACCGCGACCCGCACCGGCGCCTGAGCCTTGCCGAGCTTGAGCCCTTGGGCGGCCCCGGCCTGCTCAAGGGCTCCCTTCAAGGACTCGGCGTTCCAGACCAGGGATTCGTCGGAGAAGGCGGCGATCGAGGCGGTGAGCATCTCCGCGCCGATGCCGGGCTTCATGGCCTTGGCCCAACTCTTGTCATCGAAGACGGGTGTGTCCAGGAACAGGAAGTCCACGTTCGGCACGATCTCGCTGAGCACCGCCACACGGCTCTGCGCCAGCGGAGCGATCTTGGCGAAGACATCCGGGTCGAAGTCCTCACGCCGCCACGGCACGTCCTCGCCCTCCAGGTAGGGGGCGCAGCGCTTGACGAACTCGTCCACGCCCAGGGCGCGGATGTAGTCGCCGTTGAAGGCGCGCAACTTCTTCTCGTCGAAGAAGGCGGGCGAGGAGTTGACATCCGACAGCGCGAAGAGCGGGATCATCTCCTCAATCGGCATGATCTCGCGGTCATCCCCCGGCGCCCACCCCAGCAGCATCAGGTAGTTGACCATGGCCTCGGGCATGTAGCCCTCGGCCTGGTAGGACTCCATAGCGACCTTGTCGCGCCGCTTGGACAGCTTCTGGCGCTTCTCGTTCACCAGCACCGGGGCGTGCGCCCACACCGGCGGCGTATGCCCCAATGCCTCCCACAAAAGCTGCTGCTTGGGGGTATTGGACAGGTGCTCCTCACCACGAATGACGTGGGTGATGCCCATCTCCACGTCGTCGACCACGTTGGCCAGGACGAACAGGGCGCTGCCGTCGGCGCGGGCGATGACGAAGTCCTCCAGGGCCTCGTGCGGGAACTCCACCCGCCCCCGGATCTGGTCCTCCACAACCGTGGGCCCACCCTCAGGGATCCGGAAGCGTAGAGCACGCCCGGGCCCGGCCTCCAAACCGCGGCCCCGGCAGAACGCGTCGTAGCCCAGGTTGGGGTTGTTGCGCCGGGCCTGGACCTGCTCGCGGGTGCAGTCGCAGTAGTAGGCCAGCCCTTCCTTGCGCAGGCGCTGGGCGGCCTCGGTGTGCTGGTCGGCGTAGTCGGTCTGGGAGTAGGGGCCTTCGTACTGGGTGGCGTCCACGCCCAGCCAGGCCATCGCGGCCAGGATGCCCTCGGTCCACTCGGGGCGGGAGCGGGCAGCGTCGGTGTCCTCGATCCGCAGCACCATGGTGCCGCCGGATTGTCGTGCGACCACCCAGTTCAGCAGCAGGGACCGGGCGTTGCCCACGTGGAACATACCGGTCGGGGAGGGAGCGAACCTGGTGCGGATCGAGGTGTCAGTCACGGCCCAGAGCCTAGCGCGAAGCCTTGGCGCCACAGGGCTGAAGCACGTATTCGGCCCTTTGGCGAAGGCAGGGTTGTCTACGCGGAGACGAGGACGCCGCGCGGGTGCTCGCCCCTCAGCTCACCGGCCAGTGCGCCCGCGTGGAAGGCGTCCCATTCGGCCTTGGTGTAGGTCAGGGTGGGGGAGTTGGGGATGGTGGTGTCGGTGAGGGTGAAGCCGCCGTCGGGGAGGAACGCGACACGCAGGCGTCTGAAGGTGGTTCCGCCTGTCGCGACCTGGTCGAGGAAGTGCTCCCAGTCGGCGTGGGGAACGGTGAGCGTGGGCCCGTCAGGGTTCTTGGTGTCACCGATCTCGATCACGCCCGCGTACGGGACCCGGACCTGGACACACCCTTGAGGGTTGGTGCTGAGACTCGACTTCACCCATCTCATGTGCTGCTCCCTCGCGCCTTCTCGGGTACCTCGGTGGTTCCGAGGTACCCGAGACGACTACGAACGAAGCGTCTTGAGGGTGTTGAGGAGCCCGGACCACTCGGGGGTGGTGAAGGCGAGGTGGCCGAGCTCGCGGTTCTGGGTGTCGCGTACGGCCGTTGCACCGGGAAGGTCCGCGACCTCGACGCACTGGGGGCCGTCAGGGTTGCTGTGGCTGGACTTGCGCCACCGTGCGGTGTTCATGTCCATGTGGGACCTCGTCTCCGGTTCGCGCTTCATGCGCTCAAGTGTTCCAGAAAGGTGGTGGAGTCCGGAACGGAGAGCGCGCTGCTCTGGGTACGGCTGAACACCAGCCTATGGCGGTTGATCTCGGTCTCGGATTCCAGGTAGAAACCGTCACCGCGTGATTCGAGGAAGACCACGCTGTCCGCGTTGTTGCCATCGCTGAAGCTCAGGATGGTGAAGGGAAGACCACCTGCGGCATGTGACCCGGACGAGAAAGGGAGCACTTGGATCTCCACGTTGGGGCGCTGGCCGACGTCCAGCAGGTGGCGGGTCTGTTCACGCATCACCTCGGGCCCGCCGATCTGACGCCGCAGGGCCGCTTCGTCGATGACGGTGAAGATCAATGGAGGCTCCTGGCGTTCCAGGATGTTGCGCTGTCGTTCGAGCCTGCTCTTCAACCTCTGCTCAGCCTGGTCACTGGTGTTTCCGACGGAGGAGGCCAACAACGCGGAGATGTAGGCGGGGGTCTGTAGCAGGCCGGGCACCAGACCGATGTTGAACTCCTGGATCATCGTGGCCTCCGCCTCCAGACCGACGAAGGCACCGGGGAGGACGTCCTCGTACTGGAGCCACCAGGGTTTGTGGGTGCGCGAGTCCCGCGCGATCTGGATGAGTTCCTCCGCGACATCGCTCGGCGCGCTGTAGAGCTGGCACAACGCCATGATGTCTCCCGCCTTCAGGCGCTGGAAGCTGCCAGCTTCCAGGCGTTGGATCTTGGCGCGGCTCCAGCCCAGGTTCTTCCATACCTCGTCCTGTGTCAGCTTCGCCGCGTTGCGCAGGCGTCGAAGTTGGATGGCCAGGTAACGCCGTCGGACAGGCATGCCGGTTGCCACGGGTTTCTCCTCTGCTGTGACTGCTGACACTTGGCTGACAGTCTTCCAGGTCTGAAATGAACTATTGCGACTTTGATGCAGATAGTAGACGCTGCCCTTGCCAAGTGAGGCGGCCTCATTTAGCTTATGTTGCATTGAGCCTACACATCGCTGGTCAGCGGCGTAGGGGTCTCCACCCCTGGAGCCGTCGCGTGCTCTCGTCAGCGTCTCTCTTCGCTCACCCATGCACTTCTGACACTTGGAGGAAGCACGATGGATGGTTTTGGCGTACCGCGGCCGAGGCGGGCGGCTGAGGGAGAACCGGGCGGGGGTGGGTTGCCGCGTCGGGGGAGGGGCGGTACCGGGGTGCGCACGGCGTTCTTTGGGTCGGAGGTGAATCAGGCGCCGCAGATCCGTAGCTGGTGTCAGCGGGGCGCGCGGGTTCAGGCGCACCTGGCCTTCCCCCTGGTTCTGGCGGTCAGTGAACTGGTCACTAACGCCTGGACACACACCGCCTCCGGCGCACCCGGCGGCCGGGTGAAGGTTCAGATGCAGCACTTGTCCGGTCGGCTCGTCCGTATCGCGGTCACCGATGACGGACCGCGCCTGGGGCAGATCGTCTGCCTTCCGCGCTTGTCACGACCGGAGGTCGACGCTCTGGCGGCGTGCGGAAGGGGTCTTCGCCTCGTGGACCGTCTGTCCGTGGAGTGGGGTTGGAACGGCGATCCCGGTATGCCCCTGACGGTGTGGGCGCACATCGATCCCTACGCGCCCGTCCCTGACTCCGACGACGCCGTCGCGGCCTGAGTAGCTCGGAATGGCGTGGGACCGAAGCCAGGACGCCGCCCAGTACGAGGCCGCCCGTCTCCTAGAACAGCTACACGGCCGGTGGTGGGTGCTGTGGGGGCCGGGATCGCGCCGTTTCTTCGCCTTCCACCTCGGACTGCACCGTGTTCCGCCGCTGAGAGCGGCCACACCGCAGCTGCTGGACGCGGCCATCCGGGCCACCGAACGCGAACTTCGATCCCTTCGACCGTGAGCGGGAAGCGCAGCCTTGCCGGGCCAATGACACCCGCGCACACAACAGAAAACAAGGTGCCCCGACCGGTGCTTAGGACCACCGGACCGGGGCGCGATCAACCACCTGAACCAACCAGGAGGAAGACCGTGGAACACCCTACCGGGCGACACCGCAGGCCCCGTCAGACTCTGGCCGGACGTGTGTGGGCGCTGACCGCCGCTGTGCTGGCCATCGCCTTGGCCTACGTGTTCGTATCCGAACATCCTCGGCAGCGACGTGCTGCGCTCACGCCGCCGCCTCGCCGCTGGGAACTGCCGTCCCTGCCCGCCAAGCGAGACCCCGTCCACGAGCCGCCGGACTTCCGTAGTGACCAGGTGTGGGGAACGAGTACGGCTCAGGCCTTCTCGCATGGGCGGAGCGACTGCCACACACGGACACCCCGCCCCCGACCCGGAAACGAGGCTTCTCCCTCGCTCGATTCAGACGCGGGCACGCTGGTTCGCCCCTACATGCCGCCGTTCCCGCGAATCCCGGTCGGTGACCTGCTGGCCGAGCCCGCCAGGGAACGGACCGACGACCTCAGCGACCTGGCCGCTGTCATCCGCGTCTACCTCGACAGGGTCGGGTGAGCACCATGACGAGGACGCTCACTCCTGTCTCGGTTCCGGCTTCGGAACCGGTTCCGTCCCCGCCCCGGCGGGCGTCGACCTGGTGGGAACACCGTGCCTACCCCTCGGACCTGGCCCAGGCCCGTCAGGTACGCGCCGACCTGCGCGCAGACCTGGCAGGGTTCGAGCCTGACCTGGTGGACACCGTGCTGCTGTGCGCGGCCGAGTTGGCCGCCAACGCCGTCAAGTACGCCCAGGGCCGGGAGTTCCTCCGGGCTTTGGCGCTCCTGGACGAACGAACGCTGTGGCTGGCCGTGGTGGACGAAGGAGGCGGCAGCGGCCTTCCCCGTGTCCCCAAAGAGCGGTCGGAGGACGAATGGTCCTTGGCCGAAGGACAGCGTGGCCTGATGCTCGTCGACTCTCTCGCCCAGACGTGGGGTCACTACTCGGTGGGTCCTGGCAGCACGCGTCTGGGCCTCGGGGGCTGGGCGACCTTCCCGGTGTCACCCGACGAACGCCCCTCCGGGCTTCCGGGGTTCGTCATGAACGGTTGACCGGGCTCTGATCCTGGATCGCCGTGGGCGGCGCCTGTCACGGGCGCCGCCCACCGTCATGTCTGGAAGCCGTTTTGCTGGTGTTGCTGGCCGCCTGAAGAGTGTTTCCGCAGGTAGGCGAGTTGGACATCGAAGAGGCGTGAGCTTACCGACAGTTTTTCTCTGATGGGTCGTCCGAAACCACTTGTGCGCAGGCCAGACGAACGGCTACCTTCATCTCTGTCACGGAGAGTGACATAAAAATCACTCCAGGGAGCCCTCTGTGGTGCGTGGATTCCTGCTGTTCCTGTCGAGCGCGATGCTTCTCACCGGGTGTACAGCCAAAGTGGACGAGGCAGTCGAACCAGTCGTTCAATCCGCAACCATTCCGCCTGAAACGGAAGCTCCGGAGAAGTCCCCGGAAGAAGAGGCCGTCGACACCTACCTGCGGTTCTGGGACGCGATCGTTCTCGCCTCCGCCGAAATGGACCCGGACCATCCGGACCTGGAGAAGTACGCCGTCGACCAGGCGCTCGAACTGGCACAGCGAGGTGTTCAGGGAGTCGCTGATGCTGGTGACGGCATGGAGGGCGAGCCGGTTCCGGCTCCTGAGGTGGTCTCCGCGGAGCCTGACGGTGAACCGAGGTCGATCGTGATCAGGGACTGCCAGGGAGCCGGTGACTGGAAGGTCGTCGGAGAGGCCGAGCCAAGGTCCGACAACGTACGCGTGGACGCCAGAGTGAACCGCGACGTTTTCTCCTGGCGTGTGGTCCAGCTACAGGTGTGGGGAGACGACTCGTGCTGATTTCGACGACAATCCTCGCCGCTGCCATCCTTCCTGCCGTGGCCGTCGTGTCTCCGATGCTTCCTCCACCGAGCGAGATCGATTTCAAGGGCAACGCCTCCTGTGAAGCGTCTGGTTGCTCCGCCTTCGCCGGATCCGGTCAGCACAGCGGCGGCTCGTCGGGCGGCGCGTCCCGACCCGACAGCGGCGGAACCGCCGTGCTCTCCGCCGAGGACCCGTGCGTGGAGATGGACCAGGCAGAACCGGGCTGGACCTGCGTCGCCTCGACCAAGTCCGGCCCGGGCGGTGGGGAAACGGTCAGCCCTCGCGAGGCCGCCGAACAGGCACGGGCCTCCATGAGCCTGCCCTCGCCCACCCTGGCCTCCTCGCCCACCGAGGATTCAGTCGTGCACTTCCCGGTATGGCTGTGGGTGGACGGCGCCGACTGGGAACCGGTCAGCGCGACCGCTTCCGTCTCCGCGGGCTCGGTCACCGTGACGGCCGTGCCGCAGCAGCTCCGCTGGGACATGGGCGACGGAACGATCCTCTACTGCGACGGACCCGGGACCGCCTTCGACCCCGCGCGCCACGACGCCGAGACGCCCTCGCCCGACTGCGGTCACGTCTACACCCGCACGTCCCGCAACCAGCCCGACAGCCGCTTCCCGGTCAACGTCACGGTGTCCTGGACGGTGGGGTGGACCACCAGCGCGGGCGGAGGAGGCACCCTCGATCCGTTGACGACCGGTGCCTCCGACAGCGTCCGCGTGCGCGAGGTGCACGCGCTGGTCACCGACGGCTGAACACCAGGGACCTCAACGCACCAGGGACGGGAGCACAGGGCGTGACGACGTTGACCAAACCCCACTCAGGCGACCGAAAGACCGGGAAATCCCGGCTGGCCGCCGTCCGCCGCCGCGGCTGGAAGCGGCCCTTCGCCGGGATCGCCGCCATGGTCCTGGGCGGCGTCGTCGCTGCCTGGGCCGCCACCCACGAGGAGGAGCGCGCGACGGTCCTGGTCGCCGTCAACGACCTGGAGGCCGGTGACGACCTCGACATCGCCGACCTGCGGGTCGTGCCCGCGCTCGGCGTGGAGGAGCTGGACCTGGTCACGGTTCCCGAGGCCCTGCGCGGCCGGGCGGCGGCACCGATCTCGGCCGGAACCGTGCTCACCGGCCCGATGATCGCCGACACCTCCTCCTGGCCCGCGCCGGGACAGGCGGTGGTCGCGGTGGAGACCACTCCGGGGATGCTCCCGGATTCTGCGGGCAAGGGCGCGCTGCTGCTGGTGGTCGCCGAGGAGGGCGACCCCTTCCCCGCCCGCCTGCACTCGCTGGGGGACGAGGAGGCCTCGGCGGACGCGCGGGTCGTGGAGCTGTTGGTGGTGGACGAGGACGCGGCGGGGGTGGCCCGCGCCGTGGACGAGCCGGGCACGCGCCTGGTGCTCATGGCCGAGCCGTAGGCCGTAGGACGACAGAGCAAGGACGAAAGGGGGAGAGCATGATCATCGCGGTGTGTTCGTTCTCGGGAGCTCCGGGGGTCACGACCCTGGCGACCGCCCTGGCGGCGGTGTGGCCCACGGGCCCGCTCACTGTTCCGGTACTGGTGGAGGCCGACGCCAGCGGCGGAGACCTGGCCGTGTGGCATCGGCTCGTCGGTCGCCCGGGACTGGTCTCGCTCGCGGCGTCGGTCCGGTCCGCGTCCGACCCGAACCCGGACGGGGAGCAGGGGACGCGGCGCGCCCTGCTGGCGCACGCCGCCGAGCTCCCCGGAGGGCTGCGGGCCCTGGCCGCGCCGACCACGGCGCACGAGGCCTCCGCCGTGGTGACCGCGCTCGCACACCGCGCGCGCGTCCTGCGGGGCGGGCTGACCGTCCTGGACCTGGGCCGGGTGGCCCCGGGGAGCGCGGGCGCGCACCTGCTCACCCTGTCCGACGCCGTGGTGCTGACCGTCGCGGGCGACGACGCCGCGCAGATCCACCGCGTCTCACGCTGTCGTGACGTCCTGGAATCCTTGGCCGGCAAGGGCGCCGCGGTCGGCCTGGCGGTGCACGGCTCCCGTTTCTCCAGCGGCGAGATCACCGCCCAGACCGGCTGCCGGGTGTGGGCCCAACTGCCGCACGACCCGACCGGCGCGGCGTTCCTGCGCGGAGAGGACTCCCGCCCGCGGGGTTTGCGCGAACGGGTGGCCGCCTGGTCGCACACCCGCCACAACCCCGACGGCGTGGAGTGGATGGCGCCGCCGGCCNTGCCGCTGCTGGCCGCCGCCCGCGGCCTAGCCGAACAGGTCGACGACGCGGTGAACGCCGCCGCGACCCTGCGCCGCTTCGAGGAGGCGTTCGCCGCGTGAGCACCTCCGACACCTCCCGCACCGCCGCCCCGAGCAGCCACCGCGTCGCGCCGCACCTGGCCGAGACCGCCGCCCGGCTGGCCGACCGCGTCACCGACACCCTGGTCCGCCAGGAATCGGACACCCCGACGCGCGGCGACCACCGCGACCGGCGCGAACGCGCGGACGCGATGCTCGCGGCCCTGCTGGAGGAACACGCCTGCCGCGCCCTCACCGGAGCCGCCCGCGCTTTGACCGGACCCGAGGAGGAATGGGTCCGCGCCCGCGCCCTGGCCCAGGTCTGCGGGCTCGGCCCCCTCGAACTCCTGCTCGGCGAACCCGGCGTGCGCGACATCCACATCAACGGCACCCGCGTCTGGGTCGACCTCGGCGACGGCCGCCGCGAGGAACGCGCACCCGTCACCTCCACCGACGAGGAACTCGTCGCCCTGGTCCGGCGTCTGGCGGGACAGGCCCCCGGCGGAGAACGGCGCTTCGACGCCTCCGCGCCCCTGCTGAGCATGGAACTCATCGGCGGCGCACGCCTGTCCGCCGTCATGGGCGTCTCCCGGCGCCCGGCCGTCACCATCCGCCGCCACCCCGAACGCGAGCTCACCCTGGCCGACCTCACCGCCTCGGGCATGCTCACCCGCCCCGTACGCTCCCTGCTCACCGCGGCCGTACGCGCCCGGCTCAACCTCGTCATCGGCGGCGCCACCGGCTCGGGCAAGACCACACTGCTGCGCGCCCTGGCCCGCCACATCCCGCCCGCCGAACGCGTCATCACCGTCGAGGACGCCTTCGAGCTCAGGCTGGACGCCGACGAGGACCTCAACTGCCTCGCCCTCCAGGGCAGGCCGCCCAACACCGAGGGCGCCGGGGAGATCACCCTGGCCGACCTGGTCCGCCACGCGCTGCGCATGTCCCCGGACCGGGTCATCGTCGGTGAGACCCGCGGACAGGAGACCGTGGCGCTCCTGCACGCGATGACCATGGGCACCGACGGTTCCATGGCCACCGTGCACGCCTCCTCCTCGGCGCAGATCCTCACCAAGCTCGCCACCTACGCCAACCAGGCCAGCGAACGCCTGACCCTGGAGGAGAGCGGCGTCCTCATCTCCTCCGCCGTCCACCTGGCCGTGCACATCGACACCGACGAACACGGCGGCGGCCGCGTCAGCAGCATCCGCGAGATCGTCGGCGTCGACGGCCCTCGGGTGGTCACCAACGAGGTCTACGCCCGCGAACACGGCGGGTTCACCACCCCGCTGAGCCCGCAGTACACCCGCAAGCTCGTCCGCGTCGGCTTCGACCCGGCCAGCCTGTTCGAGGATGTGCGGTGACCACCGTCCTGGCCGCCAGCCTGGGCGGCGCCGCGGTCGGCCTGGGCCTGGTGCTGCTCTGGCCCGCGCTCAGCGCCGCCCCCAAAATCCTGCGCTCGCGGGTGAGCGTGCGCCGCGACACCGTGTTCAGGGCGGCCGCCGCTGCCGGTGCGGGCATGCTCGCCTGGGGCATCACCGGCTGGCCCGTCGCTGCCGCCCTGGCCGCCGCTGCCGCCTGGTGGCTGCCCACCGTTCTGGGACCCGACCGGACCACCGCCGCCGAGATCGCCCGCATCGAGGCCGTCGCGGGCTGGACCGAACAGCTGCGCGACCTCATCACCGCCTCCTCCGGGCTCCGCCAGGCCGTCTGGACCTCCTGCGCCATCGCACCCGAAGCCGTTCGCGGTGACGTGCAGGGCCTGGCCGCGGACCTGACCGCGGGCAACGACCTGGAGGACGCGCTCACCGCCTTCGCCCACCGCGTCGACAACGAGACCGCCGACCTGGTGGCCGCCGCGTTGTCCATGGCCGCCCACCGGCACGCCGCCGACCTGGGCACCCTGCTGGGAAGCCTGGCCGAGGCAGCGCGCGACCGCGCGTTTATGCTCGTGCGCACCTCCACCTCCCGGGCACGCACCCGCACCTCGGTCCGCATCATCACCGCCGCCTCGATCGCCATGGTGGTCGGCATGGCCGCCCTCAACGGCCCCTACTTCGCCCCGCTCGGCTCGACCACCGGCCAGCTCGTGCTCGCGCTCGTTGGAACCGTGTGGGCGGGGGCGCTGTGGTGGCTGACGCGCCTGTCCGACCCGCCGCGCACCGAGCGCGTGCTGTCGGCCCACGAGCAGGAGGAGCGCATATGAGCGTGTTCGCGGCGGCCCTGGGCGGAGCCGCGGTGGGAGCCGGACTGTGGTGGACGGCGCGGGTGCTGAGCCGCCCCGGCCTGGCCGACCTCCTTCCGCCGCCGGACCTGGAACAGGGCGGGGTTCAGGGGCGGGAAGGGGAACGGGAATGGGGGCGGGCGGGGGAGAGGAAGGGAGCAGGGGCCGGGGTCGTTGGCGCCGCCGCGAGCGTGGCGCGGGCCGGTGGGGGAGTGCTGGCCAGATTCGGCTGGCCCGGGCCCCGAACCCGGCGCGATCTGGCCGTGTGCGCCATCGACACCGACCGCCACCGCGCCGAGATGACCGTGTCCGCGTTCGCCGGAGCCACCCTGTTCCTGTCCCTGCTGGCCACCGCCGTGCCGCCCGCGTCACCGATGCCGCTTCCCGCCGCACTGGGACTCGGCACGTCCTGCCTGGCGCTGTGCTTGGTCGCCCCCGCGCTCGTGCTCCGCCACAGAGCGGCCCGAAGCCGCGCCCGGCTGGGCGCGGTCACCTCGGTCATCGCCGACCTCGTCGGAGTCGCCCTGGCCGGAGGATCGGGGGTCACCGGAGCACTCACCGCCGCCACCCGGCGCGGGAACGGACCGGCCTTCGACCTGATCCGGCGCTGCCTGCACGAGGCGAACCTGCGCACCCGACCGCCCTGGGACGCCCTGTCCGACCTCGCCGAACGGACCGGCGTGCGCGAACTGGACGAACTCGCCTCCTCCATCCGCATCGCCGGAACCGACGGCGCCCGGGTGCGCGCCTCGGTCCGCGCCAAGGCCGCCGCCCTGCGCACCCACCGCCTCGCCGCCCTGGAAGCGCAGGCCCACGAGGCGACCGAGCGGATGACCCTGCCGGTCATGCTGCTGGTGCTCGGCTTCCTGCTGCTCATGGGCTACCCCGCCGTCACTAACGTGACCAGCGGGTTCTGACCCGAGACCCGACATCCGAGATTCGCCAGCCGTCTGCTGTCAGCTGTCAGCGGGCGTCAGTCACCAACCACCGACCATCAATCACTCATCACTAGCCACCACCGGCCCACAGGCACCGGCCACCGAGAAAAGGGGCAACCACATGCGCCAGGCCCTGCGCCGCGCCCTCACCGCACTCATCCTCGGCACGCGCCGCCTCGGCGCCGCCGCGGACCGGGGATCGACCACCACCGAATACGTGCTCATGCTCGTCGTCGCCATCGGTATCGCCACGGCGGTCGGCGGCATCCTCACCCCGAGGATCATCGAAAGCGCCCAGTCCGTCGACCTGGGCGTCACACCGTGAGGAGCAGGCTGGGGTGGGGCAGTAGGGACGGTCGGGGCCCCTCGGACGCTTGGAAGCGCCGGGTTGTCTGGGGAGGCCGGGGACACCGGGACGTCTGGAAACGCCGGGGCGCCCGGGGAGGCCGGGACGACAGAGGCGGCGCGGACACCCTGTTCGTCATCCCGCTGATGTTCGTGATGCTGCTGGGCATCCTGCAATACGGGCTCTGGGCGCACGCCCACCACCGGGCCCAGGCCGTAGCGACCGAGGCACTCGCGGCGGCAAGAGCCTTCGGCAGCAGCTCCGGAGAGGGACGAGCGCGAGGACACGCCCTGGCCGAGGACCTGGGCGGCACCATTCTGCGGGACGTCCGTGTCCGGGTGGAGCGGGGTGATGCCACCACCAGCACCAGGGTGGACGGCACCGCGATCAGCCTGGTTCCCGGATGGAACCCGTCCGTCAGCACGACCCTGTCCGGACCCACGGAGCACGTCGACGGAGCGGCCCGGTGACAGCGCCTCGTGAGCGGATTCGGGACCGGAATTCGAAGCGGGAGCAGAACCGGGCCCGGGATCTGAGGCGGGAGCAGGACCGGAAACGAGGCCTGAAGCGGGAGCGGGACCGGGGGAGTGCGTCGGTCGAACTGGTCCTCATCGTCCCCGTCGTGCTGGCCTTCCTGCTTCTGCTGGCCCTGACCGGCCGCAACTACACCGCGGCGCTGGCAGCCGACGCCCTCGCCCACGCCGCCGCGCGCTCCGCCTCCCTGCACACCGACCGAAACGAAGCCCGAAACGCCGCTGAGCAGGCCGTAGCCGAGAGCGTGGGCGGCTGGGGACGCGCCTGCCAGGAACCCGCCGTGCGGTTGCGGCCGACCACCGAAGGAAACCTGCGCGCGATGCGGGCCGAGGTCGTCTGCACCGTGCACCGCGACGACCTGCGCGTCCTGGAGGCCGCCGAGCGGCGCACCGTCACCGGGCCGGCCGTCTCCGTCCTGGACGTCCACCGAGAGCAGGAGCCCTGATGGGCGGGGGAAGCCCGAGTGCGTTCGTCATCGCCATCGCCGCGACCCTCCTGGCCTGCCTCGGTCTGGTCCACGACGGCGCCCAGATGCTGCGCGCCAAGACCCGGACCACCACTCTCGCCCACGAGGCAGCCCGGGCCGGTGCCCAGCACCTGGACGCTGACCTGTTGCGCACGGGCACCCTCGCCCTCGACCGCGACGAGGCGCGCAGTGCGGCTCGCGACCACGCCCGGCTCGCGGGTGCGGGTGCGAACGCTCAGGCGGGCACCAACGCGGCCGCGGACGTGGACGTGGTTGTCAGCGCTGCCGAGGTCACGGTCACTGTCACGACCACCTACCGCCCGACCGTGCTCGTGGTGCTCGGAGAGGTCGAGATCGCCTCCCGTGCCACCGCGACCGCGCACACCCCGACCCCGTGAGACGCCGAGGGACAACGCTGGAAGAGGGGACGACATGCACCACCCGGTTCGCAAGGTTCTGGCCTGCGCGGCCACAATCGCTTTGCTGTTCGCACCACCCGTCCTGCTCCAGCGCTGGCAGTGGCCCGCGGAGCTGGACGGGATGTCCTGGGACCACCTGTGGCTGGCACTGAACAGCGCGACGCCGCCCACCGAGGTCCTTCAGGCACTGACACTCGTGCTGCTCTGGGCGCTGTGGGGCACTTTCGCCGGGCTGGTGGTTCTGGATGCGGCGGCCCTCCTGCGAGGGCAGGTGCCCAGGGTCGGACTGCTGCGCCTGGCGGTGACCGGGGTCGCGGGAACCTCCGTCGCCGTGTCCGCGCCCGCCGTCGCCTCGGTGGCACCGGCTGACAGTGCGCTGACAACCGGCGAACAGGACGCGCGCGGCGAGGAACCAGCGCACATGCTGGAGCGCACCCGGATGCTGGCGGGCTTCGGGATCGACTCCGCCGATCTCACGCCCACCATGACGGAGGAACTGCTGCCCACCGTCGAACTCCTCCAGCTCTTCGGAGACCCGGGGGAGGCGGTCACCGTCACCGGGCACACCGACACGAACGGCCCCGACGAGTACAACCGCGCGCTGTCCGAACGCCGGGCCGAGTCCGTCGCCGCCTTCCTGACCGAACAGCTGGGGAAGGGGTGGACCATCACGACCGAGGGCGCAGGTTCCGAGCAGCCGCGCAACCATCCCGATCTGGGCCAGGCCGCGGACCGGCGCGCGGAGATCGCGTACACGCTGACCACCCAGCCCAGTGCGGCTGCTGACGCATTAGGGGAGCAGAGCGAACGGGAGCCGAGTCCGCCCCCGGGACAGGAACAGGAGAGGGACCGCGAGAGCAGGGATCGCGAGAGCGAAGCGGTGGACGACCTGGCTGACAGCGCGCCCACGTCCGGTGAAGGGGAGGACAAAGGGTTCTCCGGTACGAGCATGCTCGTCGGGGCCGCGGCGGGTGCGGTCGCCGGAGCGGTCGGTGGACGGCTCACCGCACCTCGACGCCGTGAGGTTCGTCGGGGCGCGGTTGGTCCGCTGGCGGGTGGGGAGCCAGCCGCACCTGAGCCCGAGGAGGTGACTGGTGTCGAGGTCCTCCGGAGTGCCGGTACTGAGTTGGTTTCGGCAGGGGGATATCTGAGGGTTGCTGACAACCTGGCTGTCAGCGCACGCGACGGGCTCAGCGTGACCGGAACCCATGGGGCGGGAGTGTGCGCCTCCGTCATCGGCCGCGCCCTGGCGGACGAGCACGCCACGGTCATCACCACCCAGGACGTCCTGGCGCGGGCGGGAGCGACGGAAGACGTGGATGTCCCCGATCTGGTGGTGTGCCCCGACACCGCGTCAGCGATCACCGAGACCGAGCTGGCCTACATCAGTGCCGTGCGCCTAGAGGACGAGGAGGAAGCCGCTGACGCTCCCTCGTGGACGCTGCTCGTGGTGGAGTCCCCCGAGGAGGGGCTGGTCGGTGATCGGCTGGACATGGTGACCAGGGGCTCGACCGACAGCGGCACCGTTGTCCTGGTTCTGGGGGAGGGATGGTCCTCGCCCGCGGTCCGCTGCGACGCCTTCAACACGGTGGAGGTCACCGACGCAGACGGGGGCGGGACCACCGTGTATGACGGTCTTCGTCTGTTCCACATGGACGCGGCTGCTTTCTCGGTGTGTCTCGGCACTGACGCCGAGGAGCTGTCGGCAGCTGAGGAGGAGGAACAGGAGGACGCTTCCTGCTCCCCGGTCGTGGAGGAACCCGAACTTTCCGAGGAGGGGGAGGGGCTCGTGAAGCCGCGGCTGCGGCTGTGCCTGTTCGGACCTCAGCCCAGGATCGTGCTGGGTGACGCTGACATCGGGGCACGCATGCGTGGTTCCACGCGCCGTATGCTCGCCCTCCTGGCGCTCCATCCGGACGGGATGGGCACCGAGGCGCTCACCGACGCGCTGTTCCCTGACTCCACCGAGAACAAGGCCCGAGGCCTTCGCAACACCGCGTCCAGCGACGCGCGCCGCGTGGTCCGCGAGGCGTTGGGGGACGGCGAGGCCGAGATTTTGGAGGTCACCTCGGGCCGGTACCGGATTCGTCGTGAAGCCGTTGACGTGGACGTGTGGTGCTTCGACGCCGCGCTCAGGGCCGCGAGCGCGACCCGGGACGCTGGTCAACGTCTGGCGCACCTGCGGATTGCGGCGGCGGAGTACACGCACGAGTTGCTCTCCGAGGTGGAGTTGCCATGGATTGAGGAGAAGCGCCAGGCCTACCGTCGGGCTGCTGCCGACTGCTTCGTCAGCCTTGCCAAGGCCAGTGAGGGGCCGGAGCAGGGGCTGGTCTGGTTGGAGCGGGCGAGGGAGTCCGACGACCTGAACGAGGCTGTCTACCAGGAGATCATGCGGACCCAGGCGGCTTTGGGGCGGTTGGACGCGGTTGAGCGTGTCCACCAGGAGCTCAGCGAGCGGCTCAAGGCCATGCGCGCTCGTCCCAGTGTCACCACGAGCAAGCTCTTCCAGGAGCTGCTCAGCCGCTGAGGTTTCGTTGGTTGAGGTGCTGGCCGAACTGGGAGCCGACTGTGTGAGTATGGACGCAGGAGGGGCGTCGGAGGGGCGTTGAGTAAGCCTTCCGCATAGGTTGCGAGGAGATAACGGCCTGTGTTTCCGCAGGTCGTTAAGTGTGAGCCCCGCGCACGCGGGGATGGACCGAGATTCACCGTATGGGCGCTGCTCTCGCCCTCGTGAGCCCCGCGCACGCGGGGATGGACCCGTCGTGGTCCTGGGATCCGGCGCCGGTCCCGCAGTGAGCCCCGCGCACGCGGGGATGGACCGCCCTTGTAGTTCGCGATCGCGGCGTTCTGCGCGTGAGCCCCGCGCACGCGGGGATGGACCGCCGACTCCGGCGGCGAGTACGTCTCGTCCGCGGTGAGCCCCGCGCACGCGGGGATGGACCGCTCACCCACCACGACGCAGACACCACCCTCGCGTGAGCCCCGCGCACGCGGGGATGGACCTGCGGGGGAGGATCGTGCCAGGCGTTGCAGCTGGTGAGCCCCGCGCACGTGGGGATGGACCGACGTGCGCACCGCGATGCCACGCTTGGCCAGGGTGAGCCCCGCGCACGCGGGGATGGACCGGAAGCCCGCCAGGCCACCCGGTCCCAGCTCTCGTGAGCCCCGCGCACGCGGGGATGGACCGAGACCCAGCGGATACACCAGCCGGAGTAGGGCGTGAGCCCTGCGCACGCGGGGATGGACCGCGCATCTGCGTCCCTTCGCCTGGGGCCACCACGTGAGCCCCGCGCACGCGGGGATGGACCGCTGATGGAGACGCGGCCGCGCGTGTCCGCCTGGTGAGCCCCGCGCACGCGGGGATGGACCGGCCGGGGCCGCCTACTACACCCCCTCCCACGTCGTGAGCTCCGCGCACGTGGGGATGGACCGTTGTCGACGTACTGCTCGAACACGTCGATGTAGTGAGCCCCGCGCACGCGGGGATGGACCGCAGCAGGGGAATGTCTCGTACCAGTCTTACTGGAGGGCTCGGAACCAACGCGCTTCGCCCTCTGTTGAGCCGGCCTGTTGCCCATAGAAGGCGTCTTCGAACTCCGCCGGTGGGATCAGGCCGACCTCGCCGTGCAGGCGGCGGTACTCGCCGCCCAAGGGGCGGGCGGACCGGGCCGTCGGGCACACTGGCGTGGTGACCACCCCAGGGGAGGACGGATGAACGAGGCAGCGATCCGCGTCTACGGGGCCGACTGGTGCCGGGACTGCCGGCGCACGAAGAAGCAGCTGACCGAGCTGGCGGTGCCCTTCGAGTACGTCGACGTCGAGCACGACCCGGCGGCGACGGAGCGGGCCCGGGAGATCTCGGGGCGGACGAACATCCCGGTGGTCGTCTACCCGGACGGGACCCACCACGTCGAACCGGACAACGCGCGGGTCGAGGCCAAGCTCCGTGAACTGTCGGTGATCTGACGACGGTGCCGCCCGCCCACGTGCGCGGGCGGCACCACCCCTGCCCGCTCTTGCCTGCCCCTGTCCGCGCCTGGTGCGCGTCACGGGTGCCCGGGGTACCGCCCTCCGGTCGGGCCCGGCGTCAGGCGGCCTCCTCCAGGCCGCACCACTGCGCGATGAACAGGGCGATGGACTTGGTGATCCGCCGCACGGACTCGACGTCGACGCGCTCGTCGTACCCGTGGATGGCCTCCGAGACCGGCCCGTAGACCAGCGCGGGGATCCCCTGGTACAGGGCGTAGACGCGGCCGTCGAGGTAGCCGGGGGTGGTGAAGGTCCGCAGTTCGTCCTTGAAGACGGTCCGGTGGGCCTCGCGCAGCACGTTCTCGGCGTCCGTGCCCTCGGGCAGGACGTAGCCCTCGGCGTAGAAGCCGGTCCGCTCGCCCACGGCCTCGATGGGGTTGCCCGCGTCATCGGTGGTGGTTTCCCGCAGCACCTCCTGGATCTGCTCCCAGGCGTCGTCGGCGCTCACCCCCGGGTAGACCGCTGCCCGGACCTGGAGCTCGCACCAGGCGGGGACGCTCGACGGCCAGTCGCCGCCGCTGATGCCGCCGAGGTTGAAGTTGATGGGGTGGTCCAGGTCCTCGAAGTGGGGGTGGCTCCCCTTCTCGTCGTTCCAACGCTGTTCGAGGACGCGCAGCCGCCCCATCACGTGGTGCGCCGCGTCGATCGCGTTGAACCCCGACGCCATCTCCCTCGGGTGCGTGGGGTGTCCCGCGACCCGCACGGTGAACCAGATGACGCCGACGTTGGCGCGGACCAGCATGTCCTCCTCGGGCTCGGGGATCAGGACGGCGTCGGCGGTGTACCCGCGCTGAATCGTCGCCAGCGCGCCGTTGCCGGTGCACTCCTCCTCCGCCACGGACTGGAAGTGGATGCGCCCGGCGGGGGCGAACCCGGCCGCGCGCACGGCGTCGTAGGCGAACAGGTTGGCCGCCAGCCCCGCCTTCATGTCGCCGCTGCCCCGGCCGTGGAGCCAGCCGTCGATGACGGGGGCGTCCCACGGGGAGCGGGACCACTCCCCGACGGGGCCCTCGGGGACCACGTCGATGTGGCCGTTGAGGATCAGCGAGCGTCCTCCGCCGCGGGCGGGGGTGTAGGTGCCCACCACGTTCTCGACGCCCTCGTAGGAGACCGTGATCTTCCCGGCGCCGGGGTGGGTGGAGATCTCCTCCGGGTCGAGTTCCCACCGGTCCGTGGCCAGCCCCCGCCGCTCCATGGCCTCGTGCATCAGGTCCTGCGCCGAGGACTCCCGGGTGCGCAGGGAGGGGTGGCGCACGAGTTCCCGGGTGAAGGCCAGCTGGGCGTCGAAGGCGTCGTCGACCGCCGCTTCGATGCGCGCGACGACGTCGGGTGCGAGGTTCATCCGGTTCTCCTGTGGTGGGGCTGTGGTCGGTGCGGGCGGGCGGTTCACGCCGCGGTCCGGGTGTTGGCGGCGGCGCGGGTGTCCGCGACCCTGATCCGCTCGCCGGCCAGGCCGCCGAGCGCGGTGACGGCGCAGATGCCGATGAGGACCAGCACCGCCGGCCAGGACGCCCCGTCGTCCACGGCCAGGAGCGCGGTGGCGATGAGCGGGAGGAACCCGCTGAGGGTTCCGGCGAGGTTGTAGCCCAGGGACACGCCGCTGTAGCGCAGCCGGGGCGGGAAGAGGTCGGCCAGCAGGGTGCCGGTGACGGCGTAGGCCAGGGTGATGAGGCAGATGCCGATGGTCACCGCGGCGGTGATCGCCCACGGGTCGGCGGTGTCGATGAGCCAGAACAGGGGGAACGCGGCCGCGGCGGTGGCCACGGCACCGATCACCGTCATCCGGCCGGGACCGAAGCGCTCGGCCGCGCGCCCGGCGACCAGGGTCGTGGCGATCTGGAAGAGGGCGGCCACGAGCGTCGCGTTCACGACCGCCTGGCGGTCGACCTCCAGGACGGTGGAGGCGTAGGAGACCACGAAGGTCGTCATCATGTAGAAGCCGCCGACCCCCAGCAGCGCCGCGGCCACGGCCACGAGCAGGCGGCCCCCGGCCTCGCGGAACAGGGCCAGGGCGGGCACCTTGGCGCGGTCCTCCATCTGCACCAGCTCCTGGAAGACGGGGGACTCCTCCACCTTGAGGCGGATGTAGAGGGCGATGCCCAGCAGCGGGAACGCGGCGAGGAACGGCAGGCGCCACCCCCAGGCGTCGAAGTCGGCCGCGGGCAGCGTCAGCACCGCGGCGAAGGCGGCCGAGGAGATGAGCGTGCCGACCGGGGAGCCGATCTGGACCAGGGCGGCGTACCGGGCGCGCTGGCGCTCGGGGGCGTGCTCGATGGCGATGGTGATGGCGCCGCCCCATTCGCCGCCCACGGCCAGCCCCTGCAGGAGCCGCAGGACCGCGAGCAGGATCGGCGCGGCGATCCCGATCGCCAGGTAGTCGGGGATCACGCCGACGAGCCCGGTCGCGCAACCGATCATGACGATGGTCATCAGCAGCGCGGGGCGCCGGCCGTAGCGGTCCCCGATGGTGCCGAAGATCAGGGACCCGATCGGCCTGGCGGCGAAGCCCACGCCGAAGGTCGCCAGCGCAGCCATGAGGCCCGCGCTCGGGTCGAGGTCGGTGAAGAACAGGCGGTTGAAGACCAGCGCGGCGGCCGTGCCGAACAGGAAGTAGTCGTACCACTCCAGGGCTGTTCCGACGAAGGCGGCGAAGGCGATGCGCCTGGCATCGGCCGCTTCGACCTTCGGTCCTCTCGCTCCGGCCGGGGCCGGGTCGGGCTGTGGCATGTGATCCTCCGGGAGATGTGCACCGGTCCGACAGGACGTGAACGACCAGGTGTGATGACGATCATCGTCTTGGAAAAAACGCACCTCCACAAGCGCAAAACCCAACGAGAACACCGCCTAGAATGTGCACATGCACAAAACAGCGCCGTCGGACGTCATCCCCCGCGCCGCGCAGGCGTGCCTGGAGGAGCTGGAGTCCGTCGCCTGGGCCTACGTCCGCAGGGTCCGCGAGCTGACCGGGTACGCCGAGACCGTCATCGACGACGCCGAGCTGTACGGCACGGCCCGGGCCACGCTCGAACTCCTCCTGGAACTCCTGCGGGGACGGGACCGCCACGGCGAGCTGCGCGCCCACTCGGTCGGGGTCGGGCGCTCCCGGGCCCGCCGCGGTATCCCCCTGGAGTCGCTGCTGCGGGCCGTGCGCATGGACTTCCGCTTCCTCTGGGAGGCGATGCGCGCCCACGTCGCCGAGGCCGACTTCCGCGACTTCTCCGAGGAGGTCATCTCGATCTGGGAGGCGGTGGAGGTGCACACCACGCACGTGCAGACCGGCTACACCGACGAGATCGCGCGGATGCGCGCGGAACTGGAGCTGGAGCACGCCTTCCTCCTCCGTCACCTGCTGAGCGGATCCGGCGAGGACACGCGCCTGAACGAGCAGGCGGCGCAGGCCCTGGGCCTGCGCCCCGACGGCGTCCACCTCGTCCTGGTGGCCAACGGCAACCACGCGCGCGACTTCCGGGGCTGGGTCGGCCAGGCCCTTCCCGGGGCGGTCCTGCTCCGCCTGGACGGGGTGGAGTTCGCCATCGTCCCCGCCGAAGACGCCGCGGGCGCCGCCCGGAAGGCGCTGCTGAGGGAACCCGTCGGGATCTCCCCGAGCGCCCACGGCATCGGGGAGATCGCCCCGATGTGGCGGCTCGCCCGCGAGCTGGCGGAGTGGGCGCGGCCCGGCGCGGCGGCCACGGTCGAGAGCCATTGGACCCGGCTGGCGGGCGCGCGCCTGGGCCCGGCAGCCGAGGCCTTCGCCCGGGACGTCCGGGAGGCGCTCGGGGGGTTCACCGAACGCGAGGTCGACCTACAGGTCGAGACGGTCGAGGCGTACTACCGGACCGGTTCGGTGACCGAGGTCGCGCAGGCGATGTTCTGCCACCGCAACACGGTGATCAACCGCCTGCGCCGCTTCGCCGAGGCCACCGGGCTCGACGTCACCAGACCGGCCGACGCGTCCGCGGCCCACCTCGCCCTGACCACCTTCCGCTAGGCCTTCGGCCGCTCACCCTCACCCGGTGCCCCCAGAACCAACCCGGCCCGTCCGGCGCTCTTCGTGTCCCCAGGTCTCACAGGCCGTATCCGGAACCCGACGCGGGAACCTCAGGGGCAGGGCGACGGCGGTGGCCGCCGCTGGCCGTGCACGTCCCCGGTCACCATGACGACCCCGTCGCGCAGGTGTTCCGCGGTCCTCCCCTCCTGCGAGCGCGGTCCGGTCGGCAGGGACCGGTCGGGCCGCGCTCCCGGCTCAGGGGCGGTCGCGGGGGCGCCTGCGCGCCCCGCGCACGGGTTCCGGTTCCCTCCCGGCGACCACGGTGTTGGACACGGTGCCGATGCCCTCCACGGTCAGCGTGACCGTGTCACCCGGGACGAGCGGGGGCGGGTCCTGGCGCCCGCCGCGCCCCCACAGTTCGGCCAGGCACCCGCCGTTGCCGCAGGTGCCCGAACCCAGGACGTCGCCCGGGCGCACCCGCGCACCGCGTGAGGCGTGGGCGAGCATCTCCTCGAAGGTCCAGGCCATGTTGGACAGCAGGTCGCTGCCGACCACCTCGCCGTTGACCTCCGCCGTCAGGGCCAGACGCAGGAAGCCCTCCGCGTCGCGGAGGGGCTCCAGTTCGTCGGCGGTGACCAGCCACGGCCCGAGTGTGGAGGCCGTGTCCTTGCCCTTGCAGGGCCCCAGCCCCACCTGCATCTCGCGTGACTGGAGGTCGCGCGCCGACCAGTCGTTGAACACGGTGTAGCCGAAGACGTGCTCGCGTGCCCGCTCCGGTGTGAGGTCCGAGCCCCCGCGCCCGACGACCGCGGCCACCTCCAGTTCGAAGTCCAGTGCCCGGCACCCCGGCGGGACCGGCACGTCGTCGTGCGCTCCCACCAGGGACGCCGGGTTGGTGAAGTAGAAGGTCGGCGCGTCGTACCAGGCGTCCGGCACACCCGCCTGCCCGATCACGCTGCGGCGCACGCCCTCGACGTGCTCCTCGAAGGTGACGAAGTCGCGCACCGAGGGCGGCTCCAGGGGCGGCAGCAGCCGCACCCGGGCCAGGGGCACGGGCGCCCCCGTCGCGGGCACGGGGGCGCCGCCGACGAGGTCGAGCAGGTCGGTTCCCTCCGGGAAGGGCAGGACCTCCTCCCCCTCGACCGCACCGCAGCGGCGCAGGCCCTCGTGCTCGTAGGTGGCCAGTCGCATGGTTCTCTCCCGTGGGTGGGTGTCGGGGCTACATCGGAGGGGCGACGAAGCAGCCGCGGTCGGGATCGTTGAACGACTCCTTGGCGACGAACTCGTCCATCGGGTTGGCCGTGCCCCACTGGTCGGTGACGTCGGGGTCGGAGAAGTCGTACATGTGGGGGTGCCAGGTGTCCTCGTCGAGGCGCTCCAGTTCGGTGGTGTACTCCAGGGTGTTGCCGTGCGGGTCCATGAAGTAGGAGAAGGTGTTGTTGCCCGCCATGTGGCGTCCCGGCCCCCAGATCTTGCGCACGCCCGCGCGCAGCAGGCGGCCGGTGCCGCGCATGTACTCGTCGATGCCGCGCATCTCGAAGGAGACGTGGTGCAGGGAGGCGTGCGGCCCCTGTGCGATGGCGATGCTGTGGTGGGTCGGGTTGCACCGCATGAAGTGCATGACCCTGCCCATGCGCGGGTGCATGAGGGTGTCCGAGAGCGCGAAGTCCAGGTGCCGCTCGTACCAGGCGCGGGTGCGGTCCAGGTCCGGGGAGTTGAGCACGACGTGGGAGAGCCGGACGGGGACGGACTCCTTCTCCTCCACCTTGCGGTGCCGGCGCACGGCCACGTCGGCGGAGACCTCGATGGTGCGCCCGTCCACGTCGAAGAACCGGACCCCGTAGCCGCCGCCGGGGGTGTCCACGGCCCCCGGCTCGCTGATCATCCGCACGCCCGCCCCGATCAGGCGGTCGGCGAGGGCGTCCACGTCGGCGGGGGAGGCCGCGCCGAAGGCCACCAGGTCGATCCGCTTCTCCTCGGCCCGGCGCAGCCGGACCACGTAGTTCTCCGGGGAGCCCTCCGCGGCGAGGAAGGACACGCCCGTGTCGGTCTCGGCCTCGGTCAGCTTCCACATGTCGGTGAAGAACCTCTGCTGCCTGTCGAAGTCGGGCACCGCGAGCGCGACGTGCCTGAGGTGGGTGATGAGCCGCTCGGTCATGGGGATCCCTCCGTGGGTGTGTCGGTGGTCAGGTCCAGGAGCGCCGCGGCGTTGCCGCCGCTGATCGCGGCGAACGCGGCCGGGTCCAGCCCGGCCGCGCGCAGCGCTGCCACGGGCGCGTCGGCGCCCATGTCGAAGGGGTGGTCCGAACCCAGCAGGACCCGGTCGGCGCCCACCGCCTCCACCAGGTGGCGCAGGACGGCGGGGTCGTGGACCAGGGAGTCGAACCACATGCGCCGCAGGTAGGAGCTGGGAGGCTCCGCGCAGCCCCGGGCGTCGGGGCGGACCCGCCAGCCGTGGTCGGCGCGGCCCAGGTGGGTGGGCAGGTAGCCGCCGCCGTGGGCGGCCACGACCCGCAGGCCGGGGTGGCGGTCCAGGACCCCGGAGAAGACCAGGTGGGACAGGGCCACGGCGTTCTCGGTGGGCTGACCGACGATGTTGGACAGGTACCAGCGGTCCAGGCGTTCGTCGAGCGTGCAGCCGAAGGGATGCAGGAACAGCACGGCCCCGGTGGCGGCGGCCCGCGCCCACAGCGGTTCGTAGGCGGGGTCGGACAGCTCCCGGTCGGGGGCGTGCGAGGAGATCTCCACCCCCCGAAGCCCGAGGGAGAGGGCGTGGTCGAGCACCTCCACGGCCAGCTCCGGGTGCTGGAGCGGAACCAGGCCCAGGCCCAGCAGCCGGCCGGGGGCGCGGGAGCAGTGCTCGGCCACCCCCTCGTTGGCCAGCCGGTGCGCGTGCCCGGCCAGCGCGGGCCCGGCCCAGTAGTGGTAGTGCGAGGGCGAGGGGCTGACGAGTTGCACGTCCACACCGGCGGCGTCCATGTCGGCGAGCCGGGTGGACACCTCGGTCAGGCGGTTCAACCGCTCGGCGACCATGCGCCCGCTGACGCTCAGGGACTCCGGGCCGTTGCGGCGCGCGTCCAACTCCTTGTGTTCGTCGTGGCCGGGCTGACCGGCGACCGCCGCCTCCACCGCGGGGAGCAGGACGTGGGCGTGGACGTCGATGATCACGGCAGCTCCGAGACCAGCGCGGAGACCTTGCGCATCATGCCGGGCACGTCGGCGTCGCGGACCCCGTCCAGCTGCCAGCGGGCCAGGGTCACCGACGCCTCCACGACGGTGCGGGCGCGTTCGAGGCGCCGGGCCGTGAAGGTGTCGAACAGGGTCTGGTCGACGGTGTCGACGGCCAGCAGCAGTTCGGCCAGTACCAGGGCGTCCTCCAGCCCTTGGGCGGCGCCCTGGGCGAGGGTGGGCGGGCAGGCGTGCGCGGCGTCGCCGACGAGCACCACCCGGCCGCGGTTCCACGGCGCCTCCACCAGCAGGGACTCGAACCACGTGTAGTTGACCCGGTCGGAGGCGGAGATGTCGGCGCGGATCTCGTCCCACACCCCGCCGTAGCCCTCCGACAGCGCGCTCATGTGTCCGGCCCGCTCCCGTTCGGTGAGGTCGGTGTGCGCGCGGGACCGCTCCACCAGGTAGGCGTACATGGTGTCCGGGCCGGTGGGACAGTAGCCCGCGATGAAGCACGGTCCCCCGTAGACGAGGTCGGTGCGCTCCACGCTCTCCGGGCGGCGGGTGTGGATGCGCCAGATCCCCATGCCGTTGGGCTCCGGGCGCACGTCGATCCCGATCATGCGGCGCACGGTGGAGCGGATCCCGTCCGCCCCCACGACGACGTCGTAGCGTTCGGCGGTGCCGTCGGAGAGCCGTGCCTCCACTCCGCCCGGGTGTTCGGTCAGGCCGCGCACGGTCAGCCCGTGGCGGATGCGCGCCCCGGCGGAGCGGGCCGCCCCGGTCAGGATCGCGGCCAGTTCGGGGCGGTTCATACCGACGGTCGCGGGCAGGTCGGGGCCGCCGGTGCGCACGTCGGGGATCTCCGCCAGCAGGGTGCCGTCGGGGGCGCGCATGCCCAGGCTGTCGAAGGCGAAGCCCGCCTCGGCCACCTCCTCCCACACGCCGAGTTCGCGCAGCACCCGAAGGGCGTTGCCCTGGACGGTGATGCCCGAGCCGAGGGTGTCGGCGTCGGAGCGGATCTCGGCGACGTCCACGCGCACGCCCCCGCGGGCGAGCAGGATCGCCAGGGCCAGACCGGATGTCCCGGCCCCGACGATCAGGGCGTTGCTTACGGCTGCCATGGGGGGTACCTCACTTGACGGCGACGGGGTTGACGGGGGAGCCGACCGCCCCGGTGAACGGGATCGGTGCGGCGGTCAGGAAGAACTCGTGGACGCCGTCGGCAGCGCAGTGCGCCGCGAGCGCGTCCAGGTCCCACATCTCACCGATGAGGAGGCCGATGTGGGGGATGGCCACCTGGTGCAGGGGCTGGAAGGCGTGGTCGAACTCGTTGGGGCGCACCTCGAAGCCCCAGGTGTCGGTGGCGATGGCCGCGATCTCGGTGGAGTGCAGCCAACCGGCGGTGGTGAAGGACAGACCCGGTGCGGGGCCGCCCGCGTAGTCGCCCCAGCCCTGTCTGCGGGCGCGGGTGAGCTGGCCGGTGCGCACGCACACGATGTCGCCCCGGCCCACCCCGACCCCGTGCGCGGCCGCCGTGATCTCCAGGTGTGCGGCGGTGACGGCGAAGCCGTCCGGCAGCTCGCCGTTCTCACCCAGTACCCGGCCCACGTCCAGCAGCACGCCCCGGCCGACCACGGGCGAGGCCAGGTGCTCGATGCCGGTGACCCGGTCGCCCTCGGAGGTGACCACCTGTGCGGCGTCGCGGCCGTTCCAGGCCCTGCCGTGGTCGAAGATGTGACCGAGCCCGTCCCACTGCGTGGAGCACTGGAGCGGCATGGACACCACGTCGTCGGCGCCGCCGATGCCGTGCGGGAAGCCCTGTGTGCCCCGGGCCGCGTCCACACCGGTGTCGAGCATGGTGTGCACGGGGTTGGTCCGGCGCCGCCAGCCCTTCTGCGGGCCGTCCATGTCGAAGCGCTGGGACAGGGAGAAGCTCGCTCCGATGCGGACCAGCTCCGCGGCCTCGCGGCGCCTGGTCCGGTCGATGAAGTTGACGGTGCCCAGGACGTCGTCCGGCCCCCAGCGCCCCCAGTTGGAGTACCTGCGTGCCGCCTCGGCGACCGCGCCCTCGGGATCGGTGCGGTCGGGTGCCGCGTCTTCGGTGCGGTCCGTCATCGCACTTCCTCCGCCACGCAGGTGTTGCGCTGGGTGCCCAGGCCGGTGATGGTGCCCTCCATGACGTCGCCGGGGCGCAGCAGGCGCCCCCAGTGCATGCCGTTCCCGGCGGGGCTGCCGGTCAGGACCAGGTCGCCGGGGAGCAGTTCGACGGTCTGGGAGGCGTGGGAGACCAGGCGGGCGACGTCGAAGACCATGTCCTTGGTCGACTCGTCCTGCATCGCCTCGCCGTTGAGTCTCAGGGTCACCCGCAGGTCGCCCGGGTCGGTGACGAACTCGGCGGGGACCAGGTACGGGCCCAGGGGGGTGAAGGTGGGGGCGTTCTTGGCGCGCAGCCAGTCGGTGCCGATCTCGGGCATGTCCCGGCGGAAGACCAGTTCGCGGGCGGTCACGTCGTTGGCGATGGTGTAGGCGGCCACGTGTTCCAAGGCCCGTTCGGGGGAGACCCGGAAGGCGGGTTCGCCGATCACCGCGGCCAGCTCCAGCTCCCAGTCGGGCTTGGCGCACCAGCTCGGGATGACCACGTCGTCGTAGGGGCCGGTCACCGCGGAGGGCAGACCGACGAACACGTACGGCTGGTCCTCGGCGGCCCGGCGGTCCATCATGGCGGCGACCTCGGCGCGCACCCGCTCGGACGGGCGGCCTCCCTCGGGCTCGTGGGCGACGGCCAGGTCGATGACGTGGGTGCGGTAGTTGGCCCCCGACTGGAGGATCTGGCGCGGCCGGACGGGGGCGTGGACCCGCAGGTCGGCGAGCCGGTGCCGGCCGCTTCCGCCTCCGGAGGCCGCCAGCCCGCGCAGGACGGGCAGGACCCCGTCCCAGCGCTCCAACAGCTCCCGGGTGCCGGGAGTGGCACCCGGTGCTCCCCGCAGGCCGGACACGGTCCGCAGGTCGAGGACCTCCTCGTCCGTGACCAGTCCCGGGAAGGGGACGCCGCCGCCAACGGAGAAGGTGCCGAGGGCGAAGGGGCGGGCGGGTGAGGGATCTGTTGCCACGGTGTTTCCTTCCGGTGTGATGCCACTAACATCGGTCACCCGGAGGGATTTGTGAAATAGATCTCCCGTATGGACGGTATCCACGTGACGGATAAACGCGGGGAGGGAGCACACGTGAACATCGCGAACCTGGACCTCAACCTGCTCGTCGCCCTGCGCGCGCTGCTGGAGGAGCGCAACGTCACCAGGGCGGGAGAGCGCATCGGGCTGAGCCAGCCCGCGACCAGCGCGGCCCTGGCCAGGCTGCGCCGCCACTTCTCCGACGAACTCCTGGTGCGCAGGGGCAACCGCTACGAGCTGACGCCCCTGGGCCACGCCCTGCGGGTGCCCGCCGCCAACGCCTGCTCGGTCATGGAGCGGCTCTTCAGCAGCCGCGCCCACTTCCACCCCGACACCGAGCAGCGGGACTTCACGCTGTTGGCCTCGGACTACGCCATCGCGGTCTTCGGGGCCCGGCTGTCCCGCGCGCTCCACGCCGAGGCGCCGGGCGTGCGGCTGCACTTCCGCCAGATGCCCTCCACGATCGTGGAGGCCACCGAGAGCGTGCTCGGGGGAGTGGACGGCGTCCTGATGCTGCACGGGGTGATCAGCGGCTACCCCACCGTGGAGCTGTACCGCGACGAGTGGGTCTGCCTGGTCGACGCCGACAACGACGCCGTGGGCGGAGCGGTCACCATGGACGACCTGGCGAGGCTGCCGTGGGCCGTCTACCAGCGCCCCTACGACGCCCCGGTCACCCACCAGCTGGGCATGCTGGGCCTGGACCCGCGCGTGGAGGTCTCCGCGCACAGCTTCCGGCTGCTCCCCGACCTGGTCCGCGGCACGCGCAGGGTGGCGCTGGTGCAGCGCCGGCTGGTGGAGCACACGGCCGAACGCGCGGGGCTGCGCGCGCTGGCCTGCCCGTTCCCGGCGGCGCCGATCCGGGAGGCGCTGTGGTGGCACCCGGTGCACCGGCACGACGCGGCCCACACCTGGCTGCGCGAGACCGCCGCACGGGTGGCGGCCGAGCTGGACCGGCCCCTGGAGGGCGGCCTCTAACTGGAGGCGCGCTCGACCAGGTGGGGGGCGAACAGCAGGCGGCGGTGCCGGTGCCCGGGGTCCTCGACCTCCTCGACCAGCAGACCGGCCGCCGCGCCGCCCAGGGCGTGGCTGTCCACGTGCACCGAGGTCAGCGGCACCCCGGCCGTGGCCGCCGACTCGATGTCGTCGAACCCCACCACCGCGATGTCGTCGGGGATCCTCCTCCCCGCCCGGGTGACCGCCTGCATCACGCCCAGCGCCAGCAGGTCGTTGGCGCAGAACACCGCTGTCGTCGGGCGGGACGAGGCCAGGATCCGCTCGCCCGCGCGCCGCCCCTGGTCCAGGGTGAACGCCCCCGTCTCCACCACCTCCACGGCCTCCTCCGGCCGACCCGCCAGCGCCGCCGCGCGGCGGCACCCCGCCAGGCGGTCCACGGACTGGCGCATGTGCGCGGGCCCGGTCACGCAGGTGATCCGCCCGTGCCCCCGCGCCAGCAGGTGGGTGGCCGCCATCTCGCCGCCCGCCACGTCGTCCACGGCCACCGAGCACACGTCGGGGAAGTCGGTCGAGTTGTGGAACAGCACCGTGCGCAGCCCGCGCGAGCGCACGCCGTCCACCCACTCCCGCGACAGCTCCGCCGGGGTGATGAGCACCCCCTGCGCCTGCTGCTGGAGCAGCATCTCCAGGTAGCGCTCCTCCTTGCCCGGGTCCACGTCGGTGTTGCACAGCACCACGGTGCGCCCCACGGCGTGCAGGCGGTCCTCGGCCCCGCGCGCCACCCCGGTCAGGAAGGGGTTGCGCACGTCGAACAGGACCAGGCCCACCCCGGTGCCGTAGCCGTTGCTGAGCTGGCGGGCGGCCTGGTTGGGCCGGTAGCCCAGCGCGTCGATGGCACCGCGCACCCGGTCCCGGGTGGTCGGGGCGACGATCTCCGGCCGGTTCAGGACGTTGGACACCGTGGCCACGGAGACCCCGGCCTCCTGGGCCACTTGCCTTATGCTGACGGCCTTCACGGCGTGTGTGCTCCCCGCGTCCCCGCTGGAGGGGTGAGTTGTAACGCTTCAATCCCGGTCTTTCCGATCGTAGTGGGGCGCGGCGCGCCGGGGAGCGCCGCGCCCGCCCCGCTCAGGCGGGCAGCCAGGGCGCATCCAGGTCGTGGCTGCCGCTGCCCACCTCGAAGGGCTCGCTCCCGGGCAGGTCCACCACGGCCGTCGCGCCCGGCGGGACGACGGCCGCCACGCGCAGCCGGTCCCCGTCGCGGCGCCAGTGCACGCTCGCCGTCCCGTAGGGCGTCTCGTGGGAGGCGCCCGCCCGCTCCAGCCCGCCGCCCGGCCGGGGCGCGACGCGCACGCGCCGGTAGCCGGGTGCGTCGGGCGCCAGCCCCGCCACCGTGCGGTGCAGCCAGTCGGCCACCGCGCCTAGGGCGTAGTGGTTGAAGGAGGTCATCTCGCCCGGGTTGACGCTGCCGTCGGGCAGCATGCTGTCCCAGCGCTCCCACACGGTGGTCGCCCCCATCGTCACCGGGTACAGCCACGAGGGCGACTCGCGCTGGAGCAGCAGCCGGTAGGCGGTGGCGGTGTGACCGTGGCGCGAGAGGGCGTCGCACACCAGGGGGGTCCCGGCGAAACCGGTGGCGATGCGGTACCCGTCCCCGGCCACGATCTTGGCCAGCCGGTCGGCCGCGTCGGCGCGTTCGGCTCCCTCGGGCAGCAGGTCGAAGCACAGGGCCAGCGCGTACGCCGTCTGCGTGTCGCTGGTGAGCCGCCCCCCGCCGTCGGTGTAGGCCGCGCGGAATCCGGCGCGCACGTGTTCGGCCAGGCGCGCGTAGCGCTCGCGGTCGGCGTCCCTGCCCAGCACCCGCGCGGTCTCAGCCATCGTGCGGGCCGACTCGGCGGCGTAGGCCGTGGCCACCAGCGACGGTTCGGTGCGCGCCAGGAACGGGTCCTCCGGCGGGGCCGCCGGGTCGAGCCAGTCGCCCAGCTGGCGGTCGCGCCGCCACGTGCCGTCGGCCTCCAGGCGTTGGGCGACCAGGTCCGTCCACGCCGTCGCGCTGGCGTACTGGTCCTCCAGCACCCGCGCGTCGCCGAAGCGCTCGTAGATCCGCCACGGAGTGAGCACCGCGGCGTCGCCCCACACCGCCGCGGGCCAGGCGGGCGTCCAGGTGGGGGCGTGGATCGTGGGCACGACGAAGGGCACCGTGCCGTCGGGGTACTGCTCGGCCGCCAGGTCCGCCAGCCAGGAGCGCAGCATCCCGGCGCAGTCGTAGAGGAAGGCGGCCGTGGGCGCGAACACCTGGATGTCGCCGGTCCAGCCCAGCCGCTCGTCGCGCTGGGGGCAGTCGGTGGGCACGTCGACGAAGTTGCCGCGCATGCTCCAGCGCACGTTCTCGTGCAGCCGCTCCACGAGCGGGTCCGAGCAGGTGAACTCGCCGGTGGGGCGCATGTCGGTGTGCAGCACGAGCGCCGTCACCGCGCCGGGCCCCATCTCGCCCGGCCAGCCGGTGACCTCCGCGTAGCGGAAGCCGTGGTAGGTGAAGCGGGGCTCCCACTCCTCGACCCCGCCGGTGCCCGCCAGCACGTAGGCGTCGGTGGCCTCGGCGAAGCGCAGCGGGCGGGTGCACAGCTCGCCGTCCTCCAGCACCTCGGCGTGGCGCACGGTCACCTCGGTACCCTCGGGCCCCGCCACCCGCAGGCGCAGGCGCCCCACGAGGTTCTGCCCGAAGTCCAGCAGCAGGGCGCCCGACGCGGTCCGGGTGGCCGAGACCGGGTCGAGTTCGGCCGTGCGGCGCACCGGCGGCGACAGCGCCGCCACCAGCGTGGCGGGGTCGCGCTCCACGGGAACCACGGCCTCCCAGCCGGTGTCGTCGAAGCCCGGTTCGGACCAGCCCGCCGGTTCCAGGCGCGCGTCGTGGCGCTCCCCGTCGTAGAGGCTGGCGGACAGGGTGGGGGAGGGGGCGCACCGCCAGTCGGGGCCGGTGCCCAGGCGCACGGTGGACCCGTCCTCGCACTCGACCTCCAGCTGCGCCAGCAGGCCGGTGCGGTCTCCGTAGACGTCGCGGCGGCCCCCGTGGAAGCCGAGTCGGCCGCGGTACCAGCCGTCGGCCAGGTGCGCGCCGAGCACGTTCTCGCCCTCGCGCAGCAGCGCCGTCACGTCGTGGACGCGGTAGCGCAGCCGCGCCGGGTAGGTGGTCCAGCCGGGGGCGAGCGCCTCGTCGTCCACGCGCGCGCCGTTGACCTCGGCTTCGAAGACCCCGTGCGCGGTGACGTACAGGCGCGCGGACCTGGGCGGCGCGGGCAGGGTGAGGCCGCCCCGCAGCAGGACGGGGCGCTCGTCCCGGCCCAGCCCGTCGCCGGGGCCGACCATGCCCGCCCACCAGTCGGCCGCCTCCAGCAGCCCGGCCTCCAGCTCCAGCGGCGGACTCCAGGGCGAGGGGTCGTCCGAGCCGCCTCCCCACACGCGCACGCGCACCGACCGGCGCTCGCGCGAGCCCAGGGGCGCGTCCGGCCAGGGCACGAGCACGGACTCGGCCCCGGTGACGCGCCCGCCGGTCCGGACCCGGCCGTCCTTCCCGCGGACCTCGATCTCGTAGGCCTCCTGCCGCCAGCCGGACGGCGCCCGGCGCACCGTCCACGACAGGCGGGGGGAGGGCTCGCCGATGCCCAGCGCCGTGCGGTGGTGCTCGGCGGTGGGCGCATCGGGCACGGCGCAGACGGGGGTGGTGCGGGGATGGGACACAGAGGACTCCTGTACGGGAGCGAAGGCGATGGCGGCCCCGAGCACGGGGTTGAACACAGGAATTGAACCGTTTCAACACCGGGGGCAAGCGCCACCGTAGGAACATCCGCGTGCCCGCGTCAAGGGCCCGGCGTCCGCGCGCACCGAACCGATCTCATGTCAATCCGTCCTTCCATTCAGTGAAAGTGCAGTTCACAGCAGTCTTTGTCAGGGGCGAGGGTGGGGGAGCGCCCGTTGGGCCGACCAGGTTGCGAAGAGGTTTCGTTCGCTTGCGGGGGTTGACGCACGTCACTTCCTCCGCCTAGCTTCAGGCCATTCAATGAATCGTTTCAACTCTGTTAAACCCGGAGTTGCGCGCAAGGACGCGGTGAACGCCCCTCCCGCGCCCCGTGAGGAAGACCCGATGGAGACAGCCATGGCCCCGCAGGCCCCACAGGCCGCACCCGAGGGGAGCACGAGCCCGCCCCCGCCCCCACCGGCGCGGCGCACCCGGCCCCGCCGGACCACCGTGCCCTGGTGGTTCGTGCTCCCCGCGCTCGCCTTCTTCGCGTTCGCGGTGCTGGTGCCCAGCGCCCGCGGGGCGCTGTACTCCCTCACCGACTGGGACGGCCTGGCCCGCTCCTTCGACTTCGTCGGGCTGGAGCAGTACCGCGCCCTGCTCGCCGACGAGAAGGCCCGCGACGCGCTGGTGCACACGCTCCTGATCGCCTTCGCGGTCACCGTCGTGCAGAACGCCGTCGGCCTGCTCCTCGCCCTCGGTGTCAACAGCCGCATCAGGTCGCGCAACGTCCTGCGCGTGTTCTTCTTCGCCCCGGCCGTCATCACCCCGGTCGTCACCGCGTACCTGTGGAAGTACCTCTACGCGCCCGAGGGCGCCCTCAACGCCGCCTTCGAGTCCCTGGGGCTGGGCTTCCTCGCGCAGAACTGGCTGGGCGACAGCGGCATCGCCCTGTGGTCGGTCGTCGGCGTCATCGTCTGGCAGTTCTCCGGGTACTCGATGGTCATCTTCCTGGCCGGACTCCAGTCCATCCCCCGGGAGGTCCACGAGGCCTCGGAGATGGACGGCGCCGGGCCCGTCCGGCACTTCTGGCACATCGTGCGGCCCATGCTCGCGCCCGCCTTCACCATCAACCTGATGCTCTCCCTGGTCGGCGGGCTCAAGCTGTTCGACCAGGTGTGGGTGATGACCCAGGGCGGCCCCGGAGGGGCCACCGACACCCTGTCCACCGTCATCTACCGCGAGGCCTTCCAGTTCAACGCCTTCGCCTACAGCACGGCCATGGCCGTGGTCCTCACCCTGTTCGTGATCGTGCTGAGCGGTGTCCAGTACGGCTACCTCGGCCGCCAGGAGGCGAAGAACTCGTGAAGCGCTACACGTGGCGGACCGGCGTCCTCGAAGCGGTGATGATCGCCGCGGCCCTGGTCTTCGCCTTCCCGGTCTACGTCCTGCTCGTGCAGGCCTTCCGCCCCGAGGACGAGACGGGCGCCTCCCCGCTGGTCCCGTCCGCGACGCCCACCCTGGACAACTTCGCCCGGGCCTGGGAACAGGCCAGCCTGGGGCCGGCGATCGTCAACAGCACCGTGGTCACCGTGGCCAGCGTCGTGCTGCTGGTCGTGCTCTCGTCGCTGGCCGCCTACCCGCTCGCGCGCTCCACCCGCGGCTGGTCGCGCGCGGTCTTCGCGCTGTTCATGCTGGGCCTGCTCCTGCCGTTCCAGCTGGCGCTCATCCCGCTCTACCAGACCATGCGCGACCTGGGCCTGCTGGGCAACCCGCTCGCGCTCGTCATCTACTACACCGGCCTCCAGATGCCCTTCTCCGTGTTCCTGTACACAGGGTTCCTGCGCGGCCTGGACCGCGGCTACGAGGAGGCCGCGATGATGGACGGCGCCGGGCCCGTGCGCACCTTCTTCGGCGTCGTCCTGCCGCTGCTGCGCCCGATCACCGGAACGGTGGTCATCCTCAACGTCATCTTCGTCTGGAACGACTTCCTGACCCCGCTCCTCTACCTCAGCGGCTCGGGCAGCCAGACCATCCCCGTGGCCCTGTTCGGCTTCGTCGGCCAGTACGTCTCCCAGTGGCCGCTGGTCTTCGCGGGCCTGATCATCGGCTCGATCCCCGTGCTCACCGTCTACTTCGCCATGCAGAAGCGCGTCATCCAGGGCTTCGCCGGAGGACTGAAGGGCTGACCCCCTCCACCGCGCCGCCCCCGCACCCCTTTTCCGGAGAGACCCATGTCCAAGAGAATCCTCGCCCCCCTGACCTGCCTGGCCGCCGTCGCCGCACTCACCTCGTGCAGTGCCGACGGCGCGGGCCCGGCCGACGGCCTCACCGTGGCCGCGAACTCCACCGACCGCGTGCCCATGGACGCCCTGGTCGCCGCCTTCGAGGAGGCCAACCCCGACACCGAGGTCACCGTCACCTACGCCGACACCGACCAGCTCCAGAGCACCCTGCGCACGCAGCTGTCCTCGGGCACCGCCCCCGACGTCTTCACCGTCTGGCCCGGCAACGGCAACCCCGCGGCCGTCCAGCTCCTGGCGCCCAGCGGCTACCTCGCCGACCTCAGCGACGCCGAGTTCGCGTCCCGGATCCCCGAGGGCGACCGCCCCGTCACCGAGTTCGAGGGCGTCACCCACATCGTCCCCGTCACCTACAGCGGCATCGGCGTCATCTACAGCCAGGAGGCCCTGGAGGGCCTGGGCGCCGAGGCGCCCACCACCTGGAGCGAGCTCATCGACCTGTGCGGCACCGCCCGCGACGAGGGCATGAGCCTGCTCGCCCTGGGCAACCAGACCCCGTGGGTGACCCAGCTGGTCACCTACGCGCTGGCCGCCACCACCGTCTACAGCGACAACCCCGAGTTCGACGAGCGGATGGCCGCGGGCGAGGCCTCCTTCGCCGACTCCGGATGGCGCACGGCCCTGGAGAAGTACCTGGAGATGGAGGAGGAGGGCTGCTTCAACGACGACCCCCTCGGCACCAGCTACGAGGCCTCCATCAGCGGTGTCGTCCAGGGGGAATCGGTCGGCCTGGTCCAGATCGCCACCACCCTGTCGCAGGTGCAGTCCGAGATGGGCGACGCCGAACTGGGCATGTTCGCCCTGCCCGCCACCGACGACGCCGGGGAGACCCTCATGCCGGGCTCGGTCTCGGCCGCCTACGGCGTCAACGCCGAGAGCGAGCGGATGGAGGAGGCCATGGCCTTCGTGGACTTCCTCGCCTCGGACGAGGGCCAGGACATCTACGCCACCGAGGGCGGCACCCTCACCGCGCTGCCCAACGGGGACCGCGAGATCGACCCGGCGCTGACCACCCTCACCGAGTTCCAGAGCGACGGCCGGACCGTGCCGTTCATGGACCAGCGCTGGCCCAACCCGCGCGTGCAGCAGACCCACTTCACCGTGGTCCAGCAGCTCTTCGCCGGTGATGTCAGCGTCGACGACGCCCTGGCCGAGATGGACGCCGCCTACCAGTCCGAGTAGTCCTGTCGGCCCCGTGGCTCCGGCTCCGGGCGCCGCCCCGCCCCGGCCGAGGGGCCCGTTCGCGGAACGGGCCCCGGGCCCCTCACCCCCCGGCCCCCGCCCCCGGCCCCCGCCCCCGGTCCGGGCACCCGCACAACCCCCCGACCCCCCGGGAAACGCCATGAGACGCAGAACCCTGCTCACCGCCACCGCCGTCGCCGCCGCGGCCGCCGCACTGGCCCCGCCACCGGCCGCGGCCGCGCCGGGACCCCGCGACCGCTCCGACGCCGCCCCCGCCGAACGCGCGGAGGAGTTGCTCGCCCGCATGAGCACGCGGGACAAGGCCGCCCTCGTGTGCTGCGACTTCGACGCCGTGGCCGCGCTGGGCGTCCCCCCGCTGCTGTTCGCCGACGCCTCCGCCGGGGTCCGCGGGGAGACCGGTGTGACCGCCTTCCCCGTGCCCCTGGCCCAGACCGCCACCTTCCACCCCGGACTCCTCGGCGACATGGGCGCCGCCATCGCGAAGGAGACCCGGGGCAAGGGCTTCAACAGCGTCCTGGGCCCCACCGTGGACCTGGCCCGCACCTGGCGCTCGGGCCGCACGGCGGAGGGCATGGGCGAGGACCCCCACCTGGCCGGACGCCTCGGAGCGGAGATCGCCGCGGGGATGGCCGGGGAGCACGTCGCCACCACCGTCAAGCACTTCTCCGCCTACAACCAGGAGTACGACCGGCTCACCGTGGACGTGCGCGTCTCGGAGCGGGCCCTGCACGAGACCCACCACGAACCCTTCCGGCACGTGGTCGACCGGGTCCCCGAGACGTCGGTGATGACCTCCTACCCCCGGGTCAACGGCGTGTACGCGCCCCAGAACCCCGAGCTGATCGCCGACCTCAAGGACGTGCTCGGGCTCAGGGGCTACACCGTCCCCGACTTCATGTCCGGCGACGACCAGGTCGCCGCCGCGCGGGCGGGCATGGACTTGGCGGGCCTGGGGCCCGACGGGGTGCGGATCTCCCCGGAGGACGCCGCGGCCCTGCCCGCCGACCGCCTGGACGACGCAGCGCGGCGCGTCCTCGTCACCATGTTCGCCGGAGGCCTGTTCGACCACCCCCTGCCGCCGCCCGAGGAGACGGTCAGCACGGCCGCCCACCGGGAACTGGCCCGGAGGATCGCGGTGCACTCCACCGTGCTCCTGGTCAACCGCGACTCCCTCCTGCCCCTGTCCGAGGGCGCGAGCGTCGCCGTCGTCGGCCCGGCGGGCACCGACTACGTCACCGGCATCGAGGGGTCGAGCTGGGTGGAGCCGGGGGAGTGGACCGCGCCCCTGCGGGCGATCCGGGACCGCTCCGGCGGCCGGGTCGTCCACGCCCAGGGCAGCCGCGGCGACGTCGCCCTGGACACCGTGCCCGCCTCGGCCCTGCGCACCCCCGGCGGGGACCCCGGCCTGCACGGGACCTTCCACGCCGGTCCCGACCTGGGAGGCGATCCCGTCGCGACCGCGACCACCGGCGAGCTGGCCTTCGAGGGCGCGCCCGTCGACGGGCTGCCCGGGGTGTGGTCGGCGCGCTGGAGCGGCGTCCTCACCGCCCCGGCCGACGGCCTGTGCCGTTTCTCGCTGGTCTTCTCCGGAAGGGCCCGCCTCGTCCTGGACGGGGAGACGGTCATCGACGGCGTCCGGCCCAGCCGGGACTTCATGTTCGGACCCCACACCTACCCCCTGCACGCGGTGCGCGAGTTCAGCGGGGGGCAGGAGGTGGAGGTGGCCGTGGAGTACACCAACGACGGCGCCTTCCTCGGCGCGACCGACCTCGCGTTCGGCTGGCAGCCCGAGTCCGGCATCCCCGAGGCGGCGGAGGCCGCCGCGGAGGCCGACGTCGCCGTGGTCGTGGTCAACCGGGTCGCCGGGGAGAACATGGACCACACCTCCCTCGCCCTGCCCGGCGACCAGGACGCGCTCGTGCGCGCCGTGGCCGCCGCCAACCCGAACACGGTGGTGGTGCTCGACACCGACGGCCCCGTCCTCATGCCCTGGCTCGACGACGTGGGCGCGGTGGTGCAGGCCTGGTACGGCGGCGCCGAGGCGGGCACCGCCCTGGCCTCGGTCCTGTACGGGGACGCCGACCCCGGCGGGCGCCTGCCCCTGACCTTCCCCGCCGGTGAGGAGCAGGGGCCCGGCGCGTCCGCGCGCACCTACCCGGGCGTGGACGGGGCGGTCCACTACGAGGAGGGACCCGACATCGGCTAACCCCCANCCCTGTTCCCCTTCGGCCACGGCCTGTCCTACTCCTCGTACCGGTACACGTCCCTGGGGCTGAGCCACGACCGGCGGGAGGAGGAGCTGGTCGTCGGCGTCAACGTCCGCAACACCGGGGACCGCGCGGGACACGAGGTGGTGCAGGTCTACGTCGGCCTGCCGGAGGAGGCCGACGCCGCCCCGGCCTGGCTCGGGGCCTTCGAGAAGGTCAGCCTCGAACCCGGCGGGCTCCGGCGCGTCGAGCTGCGCGTCCCCCTCGCCGACCTGCGGATCTGGGACTCCGGGGCCCGGGAGCGGCGTCTGGTGCCCGGCCTGTACCGGGTGCGGGCGGGACGCTCGTCCGCCGACCTGCCCCTGGAGAGGACCATCCGCCTCGGCTGAGGGGAACAGGCTCCCCGCGGGCCCGTCCGGACCCGACCGCGCGTACCGCGGCCGGTCCGTGCGGGCCCGTGCCCGTGCGGGCCGCGTCCGTGCAGGAGGACCGCGAACCGGGGATCCCCGCCGGGGCGCGTATCCACGCGGTGGATGACCGGTATAGCGGATTCGCTCTTCCTGGTGGCGTGGATCACATGCAGGCTTGACGTGAGGGAGACGGAAGCGAACGGCTGGCAGACCCCGTTCCCCCCGCCCCTCCTCCCGCGCCTTCGCCCGCCCGAGGACGCGCCCCTCATCCCCCCGGAATGACAGCGAGGTACTCCCCGTGCCCGACACGACCCTGCCCGGCCCCCGGACACACGCGGAACACGGACGCGAGGCCGGAACCGCCCAACTGCTCCTCCTGCTCGCGGCCAGCTGCATGCCGATCCTCGGCAGCGTGCTCATCGCACCCGTCCTTCCCCAGATGGCCCGGGAGTTCGCGGGCGCCCCCGGGGCGGACGTCCTCGTCCCCGTGGTGCTCACGGTCCCCGCCCTGGTGATCGGACTGACCGCGCCCTTCGCCGGGGCCCTTGTGGACAGGGTCGACCGCAGGCGCGTCCTGCTGGCGGCGATGGTCGGCTACGCGCTGGTGGGCACCGCGCCCCTGTACCTGGACGGACTCGGCGCGATCGTGGCCAGCCGGGCCCTGCTGGGCCTGTTTGAGGCAGCCATCATGACCTGCTGCACGACGCTGATCGGCGACTACTGGTCGGGCAGCCGCCGGGCGCGCTACCTGGGCCTCCAGGTGCTCACGACCACCTGCGCGGCGACGGTGTTCCTGCTCGCCGGAGGGCTGCTCGGCTCGTGGGGGGGGCGGGGCCCG